>JAAYGP010000328.1 GCA_012727625.1 Clostridiaceae bacterium | reverse complement strand
GAATAAGAATTAACACCGCAATTCCGCAGTACAGATTCGGCATTCCTTCCCTGATGGCCGGCGGTACTATAACAAAATGACGGCTGAGATAATCAAACATGTCAAAATACTGCCTGAATTTTGACGGTAATGTTTCCCCGACTGCAGATGTCAGCTTCAGCGCATAATAGGTTGGAACAAGAAGCACCGAGGCAAGCCCTGCCGCAAGAAGCGAAAATATGCCGAAATTGCGCATTCTGTTTACTATTATCGCTGTATCTTTAATACTGTTGTATTTTAGCAGGCAAACAGGAAAATAAAGCGCAAGGAAAAGGCATATAAAAACAGACATATAAAAGCTTGAGAACAACATGATTGCCAGCGTAATACAGTAAAAAAGTCCGCTTTTGCCCCGCGCTATTCCCGCCAGCCCAAGAACCAATAAAGGAAGCAGACAAACCGCATCAATCCACATAATATTCCAGGAATAGGCCAGCATAAAACCTGACAGGGCATACATTACAGAAAAGGCCGCAATTGAAATTCCGCCTTCTTCCCCTCTTATATTTTTCAGATAAACAGCAAAAAAAGCCCCTGACAAACCTGTTCGAAGCAAAATAAGAAATAAGACAAGCTCGGAAAGCCAGCTTTTTGGAAAGAAAATGGATATTATATTAAGAGGGCTTGCGAGATAATATGCGTAAAGGGGCAGATAATTGGTGCCCAGGCCTCCGGACCATGTATACAGCAAACCTGAAAAGGATCGTATTCTGTCCTGCAAATCTGACAGAAATGGCGCATATTGGTGGTATAAATCAATCAGCAGGACATTTCTTCCCCCAAAGGGATATATCTCTCTGGTTATATATGCTATTTCAAGGATAAGCACAGGAAGAAAAAATGACAATAAGACTATTTTGTGTTGTTTTATAAAGTATAGGCATCTGTTCTTGGTTTTCCTTATAGACTCCATAAACTGCGTCTCCTAAGACTTATTCAACTTTTCCTATTATATAGCTAATTTGTTTGATTTTCAAGAATATGAGAACACTTCTGCAAATTCAAAGAAATCATGGTTATTATACTCACAGTATCATATATTGTTATTTTTCCTTTTCTATATAAACACTCGCAGATGGAAATGCAACCTCTATTCCCATTTCATCCAGTATTCTCATTATCTTAAGGTTTACATCCTCTTTTGTTATCATGAAATTCCTGTAATCTATTGCTTTTGTATAATAAAGTATGGACAGTTCAAGAGCACTGTCGCCAAAATTGCTGAAATAAACATGGATCGGATCCGAATGAATCCCGGAATGCTCGCTCAGCATAGTACGTATACGATTCAGCAAATTCTCAATATTGCTTATATTTGTACTGTATTTAATGCCAAGGTTAAATGAGACCCGGCGTTTTCCCATCTTTGACACATTTGTAACAGGACCTTTTGCAAGAACTGAATTAGGTACGGTTATCAGCCCCTGGTCAAAGGTGCGTACCCTTGTACTTCTAAAGCCTATGTCTTCAACTGTTCCTTCAACTCCGGAAGCTTTTATTATTTCCCCAACCACAAACGGCTTATCAACCATAATGGTAACGCCGCCGAAAAAATTCGCGAGGGTTTCCTGCGCCGCAAGGGCAAAGGCAAGACCACCCAATCCAAGACCGGCAAGAATAGCTCCAAGGTCATAACTCCACTCTTTCGCGATTACGCTGATTCCCAGAACAACAACAATTATTTTTATGCCCTTACTGATAAAGGGAAGAAGCAGGTCATCCAGTTCAGTATTTGTTTTCCTGACAGCACGTTCGCAGATTTCAGTTATAATATCAGCTCCCCGGTATATAGCCCAAAAAGCAGAAAATATAACAATTGAACGGACAATACGATTTAAGAATAAGCTGTATTCCACAGGAATCTGAAGCACTTTAAAGGAAACCGACAATCCAGCGGCGACCAACAGGAGCCTTGCCGGGGGATCGACAGCATCAACCAGTTGATCATCAAAAGTGGTCTTTGTTTTGCTCGTCATTTTTTTAAACAATCCGACAAGGAAATTTACAAACAGCTTTCTTAAGGCAAATGTTAATATGAGAACAAATCCGACTGCAACAATTCTCCATATCTCTACGTTCAGAAAAGTATGCGTGAATAATTCAAGAATGTGACCCCAGAATAATTTTATGTCCTCCATTATGTATACCTCCGCTAATTATGACATTCAAATAAAAAATGGCAACAGATGATCTGAATGGGTTTAATTAAACCATCCAAACGAATTTTTTCACAGCATTTCGGTATATAAATTATATCATAGCGCTAAAAAGCTGCAAACATAAGTTAGCATCTTTAAACTTTATATGCTAATACTCCAGTGTTTCATTATTGTAAAACAGGTAAATGTATTTCCCCTTAACTTTTTTGCCTGTCAATGTCTCCAAAGCCCTGGCATAATATTCAATCTGTATTCTGTATCTTTCCTTTATGGAGTCAATGCCCCCCGGGGGCACATAATCGGTTTTATAGTCAAGCAGAACAAGACCGTCAGGCTCTTCAAAAAAGCTGTCAATAATCCCCTGCAAAAGAAAAGTTTCGTTTTTATACAAATGATCATCCATTTCCCTGTAAAACTCTTTGCAGGGTATCTCCATGTTGAAAGGCACCTCCCTTTTAACTTTTGGGGAAGCAAGCATTCTTTTGCCTGTTTTAGACTCTAAAAATAACCTTATTTTTTCAATTTTCACGCTTTCCGCCTGAACCGTTGTCAATAAACCCTTTTCAACCATTCTGCCAATCTGGGCTTTGATATCAGGATTTTTGAAATCAAGATGCCGCATTACAAAGTGAAGCACAGAACCCGCTTCAGCAGCGCTCAGGCCTTTTTTTTCCTCAAGGAACATTGGCTTTTTTATAAGCGCCGGAACAAGAACGGGCATAGGATCCGCATCTCCAATCAGCTCTCTGTCAAATCGCCGTTTAATCTCTGTAACAGTCACTTTTGCGGGAACCCTGGATGACAATTCATACGGGTATTTCCATGAAAGCCGTCTGTTAACCTCATTTGCGTACTCAGTTTCATAAGGCTTTAAGGATATATCTGAAAGCCACTCCATAAAATCTTTCTGCAATGAAGTATCGGTTATTTGAGCGGCTGAAACATCATATCTGTTCCACACCCTTAACAACCATTTGGATTCCGTCTCAATGAGCCTTAAGCGCTCTTTTTTTTCAGAACTTAAAACAGAACTTCCGGGCACAGGCTGATCCCTTTTCGCAGCTTGAAATCCGAACCCATTGTTTATGGAATCAGGATCTTTTGCATTTTGTTCAGATTCATAGCCTGAAGCTGCAAGATCCTGCAGGATATTAGCGCATCCGCCATCTTCAGGTTTATACCTGATTAAGGCCGGTCCCAGCCAATCCAGATAACTTCGGGCATTTAACACGTCTATGTCCAGAAGCCTGTCTTCCTTTCCAGACGCGGTAATTGCCCAGCGGGATACCAATTTGTCAAGACTCTTCACAGAGCCTGTTATTATAAGTTTTTCACGGGCCCTCGTCATGGCAACGTATAAAACACGCATTTCCTCAGATATGGATTCAGTTTTTAATTTTTCCCTTATTCCAAGCTTTGCGGCGGATGGCCATGCTATTCTTTTTCTGTGGAGCACTACATCCGGGCCGAAACCAAGCTCCTGGTGCAACAGGATGTTTTTTCTCATATCCATAGGGTTGAATTGTTTGCCGCAGCCTGCCAGAATAACAACCGGAAACTCAAGACCCTTGCTTTTATGAATGCTCATGATTCTTACAACATTATCGTTTTCGCCAAGAATTTTTGCGCTCCCCATGTCGCCACGGCTGCTTTTTAGTTTATCAACAAAGTTTATGAAATTAAAAAGACCCTTATAGCTGGTTTCCTCGAACTGCCTTGCCCTGTCATAGAGTATTCTTAAGTTTGCCTGTCTCTGCTCACCCTCAGGCATGGCCCCGACCATGCCGTAATAGCCTGTATCCTGGTACAGGTGCCATATAAGCTGGTCAGTAGTCATATAGGAAGCCACCTCCCGCCAGAGGGAGAGTTTCTCCAGAAAATATGCTGCCTTTTGAGCTGCTTTCCTTGTAACTTCGGTTTCCTTTCCGTCTGATGCTTTTTCCGCCAACAGCTTCAAGGCATCTAACAAGTGCCCTTTCCGCTCCGTTATACGAATACAGGAAAGTTCATCCGCAGAAAACTTAAAAATGGGTGACCTGAGAACCGATAAAAGCGGAATATCCTGAAGCGGGTTGTCTATCAGCTGAAGCATTGAAAGCACAACCTGCACCTCGATGGTTTTGAAAAAACCTGTTCCTGTGTCTGCAAAAACCGGTATCCCCATATTTGTCAGCTCATCAACATACACATCCGCCCAGTTTTTCGTTGCCCTTAGCAGAACCACTATGTCCCTGTATTCAAGCTTTCGGTATTCCTTTTTCCTTTTATCGTATATATTGTATACTTTTCCGTTTTCATCGGGCTTCATCAGCTCCAGTATTCTTAAACCGGCAAGCCTTGCCTCACACTGAATATTATCAAGCTTCTCAGTCTCATCGTTTTCTTCTTCCTGGTAATCTGATTCCCCGGTATCCGTTTCCTCCCATTCCTTTGCCTCTGCGTCGTTACCGTCTTCCGTTTCAATTAAGTGAAGCTCCACAGGCCCTCCGATATATGCTCCTGCATCCGGATTTTCAGGATATTCAGCGCTGGGATTTAAGGCTTCCTTTTCCGTGTAATCCAGCTCACCCGCCCTTGCAGACATAATCTGTCTGAAAATGTAATTTACCGCATCGATTATTTCCTTACGGCTTCTGAAATTTTTGTATAACAATATTTTTCGATACAAACTATCTTTTTCCGGTGAATAGGTATTGTATTTTTCCATGAAAAGCTCAGGTTTTGCCTGTCTGAATCTGTATATGCTCTGTTTTACGTCACCTACCATAAAAATGTTGGGCTCGCCTTTGTCTTCTCTTGATATGATGCGTAATATCAACTCCTGCACCATATTGCTGTCCTGGTATTCCTCCACCATTATTTCATCAAACCGCTCCCTGTACTCCAATGCAGCCTTTGTTGGCATAATCTTTCCATCCGTGTTGTCGATCAAAATTTTAATGCAAAGATGCTCCAAATCATTAAAGTCAAGAACAGATCTTTTCCTTTTTTTCTCCGTGTACCTCCGGACAAAATCCCTGACCAGGCGTGAAAGACAAAGCATAAGCGGATACAGCGCTTTTATATCCTTTATTACTTCATCTGACACAGCGCTTAAAAGTTTTTGTCTGAACCTTTTGTTTATGGTGTTTTTAACTTCATCACGCAAATTTCTGACATATTGCTGTTTTCCCTTGTCAGCATTTTTCCCTGCGTTTGGAAGCCTTTGAAACTCAATGGAGTGCAATTTATCATAAAGCGTGCTCCAATAATTTTTATTATCCGTACAAGCATTCTTATGCGATGGCTCAGGAATTTCTTCAACAAATCCCAGTATTTCTGAAATATTCTTAAGATCCGTCTGATAGACAGGAATATACTTTTCCAGACCCTCCGCTCCGTATAAAACCTCGATGGCCTGGTTCAGTTTATTCACAAGCCCCTTAAGCTCATGCCGGATTGTATCTGCTATAACATAGCCCCAGGGTGTCTGTGAAAAATCCGTGCCCTCAGGAATGTCCATCAGATCTGCCATTTTCTCAAGCCACACTTCCGGCCATGGGTTGCTCTGTATGAAGAAATATAAATTTAAAACCATATCCTGTATTGCCTGATCGTCGCGGTTGCCTCCGTAGGATTCCAGAAGATCGGAAAAATCCTGATGCTTTTCTTCATAAAGCTCTTCAAACAGCTCCGTTACGGCCTCAAGGCGCATAAGGGTGCTCTCGGTTTCATCGGCAACCCTGAAGCCCGGATCAATATCTGTTTCCTGAATATGACTTTGTATTACTTCCCTGCAAAAGGAATGTATTGTTGTGATGCTTGCTTTGCCCAAAAGATTAAGCTGACGCCTTATATAGCTGTTTTCAGGGTTTTTGTCCAGCTCCCTGGAGATAGCCTCGGAAATTCTTTCCCTCATCTCAGTGGCAGCCGCGTTGGTGAATGTAACCACAAGAATTCTGTCTATGTCAACGGGGGTTTTTTTGTCAGTGATCCTTTTAATTATTCTTTCAACAAGAACCGCTGTTTTCCCGGCGCCGGCGGCAGCAGCCACAAGAAGGTTACAGTTCCTTGCGTATATGGCTGAAAGCTGTTCATCAGTCCACTTTGGCCCTGCTTTGTCGACAGGATCAGATGAATAGTTTATTTTGTCCAACTTAACGGAATTTTTATCCGGCGCATTTTTATCAAAACCTGTCTTGTCGCTTGTCCTTTCGCTTTTCATTAAAAACCTTTTATCCATGCTTACTCCTTTTAACGTGCATTTGTCTCAAGCAGTTTCCAAATCTCATCCGGATCCTTATCATATAAAAATCTGTAGGTGTTATCCTTCATTTTTGTGTCAAACTGGCACACAGACATATAGCTGCAGTATCTGCAGGCCGCTCCTTTTCTGTCTTTTACAGGCCTGATGGGAATTGAGCCTCTGAAAATTTCAAGGCAAAGCTCTTTAAGAAGCTTCCGTGTGTATTCCCTTAATATTTTAAACTGTTCCATTGTCGCAACGGATGAGTTCTTTCCCAGAACATCGCCCTTGTTCAGTGTTGCGGGAATAACCAGGGATGTTCCGCTTATTGTGTTATCCATATGCTTGATAAGTTTTACATCCGCAAGAAGAAGTCCTTTCATCCTCAGCTTTTTCATTATGGCTTTTTCTATTTCTTCTTCACTGAGCATACTTTCCGATCTTATAACAGGATCATCCACCTTGAAATACAGCATTCCACCCGGCAGAAGCTTAGTTTCACCGTTTTTGCCCCCGCTTTCCCAGATAGCGTCAAGGTATGTTATCAGTTGAAGCTGAAGTCCGTAATACACATTGGAAAGTTTAAAATCCTTTGTTCCGGATTTATAGTCAACTATGCAAAGATATTTTCCTTCGGGAGTTTCCAGCATGTCAACCCTGTCGATACGGCCATATAACCGGACCATTTCACCGGAATCCAGCTCAAGTGTGATCGGCGGGTATTTCTCATTATCACCAAAGCCTGTTTCATAATCAACAGGGTAAAAGCTGCTTCGCCTTATATGCTCGGCAATAATCAAAACTGCTCTTGTCACAACTCTCTTTAAGCGGACCGTCAGCGCGGTTAAACGCTTTGATGAGGATATGCCCGAGCCTTTCATGCCTTGCAGCATTTCATCTATTATTTCCGACACTTTATTCTCGCACCATTCCCGGCTGAATGTCCGCCAGGTGATTTGTTCTTCATTGTTGTTTGTGCCTGTTAATGTGCTGTCCATCAGCTTTGAAAAGCGTTCAATGGCGACATGAAGAAAAGTGCCGGTGTCGGGAGCTGTCAGCCGGAATATTTTCCGCTCCTTTGCGCCCAAACCGTATTGAACAAAAAAAGCAAAGGGACAGGTAGTGTAACGCTCAAGCCTTGAAACACTGGAGATAAAATTCTTGCCAAACAGCCTTTTGACCATTTCCTCTGAAACAGACCCGGCGTTGTTACTGTACATAAAAGTTTCACGCATTAAGCTTAATGCATTTTTCCATTCATCCCTTTTACAGTACCATCTATATATGTCCTTCCAGATGGGTAAAATTTCATGCCCGTCGGCTTTTCTGCGCAAAACACCTGTAAGATGGCGGAATGTTGCATCAGGTGAGGCAACTTCCTCCATTACCTCCCGGTCATTTGCAGGAGGCAGTAAATTGCTTTTTTCCAATATAGCGGGGAAAAGTTTTCTTAGTCTTGGAATTACTATGGAAGGTCTTAAGGTTTTACCCTCCTGATCTGATATGGACCAGCTTATCCACAGATAATCCGATGGTGTGGTGAGGGTTCTGTAAACCATAAACTGCTGATCTATCACCTTTGTCCGGGTATCTTTAGCCACTTCAATGCCAAGCTCATTCAGCCTTATTCTGTCTTCGTCGGAAAGTATGCCTTCATCTCCGCCAGGCTGCGGAAAGATTCCATCATTTGCTCCCAAAAGATACAAGGCTTTCACGGCATGGCTCTTTGAACGCTCGATACTTCCGACAAGAACCTGATCCAGGGAATGGGGAATAAGCCCTATTTTGTATTCATCAAACCCTATTTTAATTATGTTTAAAAACCGCTCAACTCCGAAAGTTTCATCAGCCATAACCTCGACTATTTGATCAAACAGCTCCATCACTATATTCCACACCTGGGAATATTCATCGGCCAAAAGCAGCTCGCCCTTTTTCCTGAATTTATCTGTAAGGCTTTCGATTTGCTCCGGCACTTTAAGCGTGCATAAAAAATCAAATAATGCGCCGCAAAACTCCTTTGCCGTCCTGCG
>JAAYGP010000327.1 GCA_012727625.1 Clostridiaceae bacterium | reverse complement strand
AGGTCAGATATTGTGCAATAGCGGAAACAAGAGCTTAATTCCGCTAAAGTTTCTTTCTTTTGCTCATTATCTTTTAACAGAACCTTTGAACAGTAACAGTCACTTAATATCCGGGGCGGCTTTGGCAGAACCTGAATCAGGTTTAGGTGTTTACAATAACGATGTGAAAACAGCATGGGAGTCTTATATATATGAGGAGATTGCAATGCTTAAGGGTCTGTTTATTTATAACCCGAAATCAGGAAATCACAGCATAAAGAACAATCTGGACAATATATTTGAAAAATGCCAGGAAGCGGGAATCCTGCTTTTACCTTTCAGGTTGTTTCAAAATGGAAACTGCACCCGGTCACTTTTGGATATTTTCAATTCAGATGTCTTTAATTTTGCAATAGTATATGGCGGCGACGGCAGCATGAATTATGTGGCAAATGTATTTATTAAAAATGGTATAAACATACCATTGGGTATTTTCCCCGGCGGAACCTGCAACGATTTTTCCCGGAGCATTGGAATGACAAACAATATTGATGACTGGCCTGAAATAATCATGTCCGGAAAAATAAAATATGTTGACGCCGGATTAATCAACAATCACCAATATTTTTTAGGCAATATGTGCGGCGGAATGTTTGCCAATGTATCCTTTCATACGGGAAACGAATTAAAAAAAAATATCGGAGTTGCCGCATATTACCTCAAAGCCTTTGATAAACTGCCGAAAGTTGAATCTTTTAGTTTGTTCGTGGAGACAGAGAATTGCAAAATTTATGAAGATGTCATTTTGTTTCTTGTCATTAACGGCAGAAATGTTGCCGGTTTAGCCGATTTTTTTAAAAAGGCGGACATTGAAGACGGTCTTCTTGATATTGTCCTTTTCAAAATCGCAAAACCCATGGAGCTATTTAATCTTTTCATTAAAATACTGTCAAGGGAGCTTACAGGGGATGATCGAATAATCCATATACAGGCAAAAGACCTGAAAATTCAATCAGATAAACAGGTTCAAATCAATGTGGATGGTGAATCGGGCACTTT
Source organism: Clostridiaceae bacterium (assembly GCA_012727625.1). Classification (GTDB taxonomy): domain Bacteria; phylum Bacillota; class Clostridia; order DSM-8532; family DSM-8532; genus JAAYGP01. Next base: position 4,965 of record JAAYGP010000327.1, on the reverse strand, counting down.
GCTTCCCTTACATGTTAAATGCGTTCATCCGGGATTAAAGTTGTTTGTCAATAACTGAAATTATTAAGTTAAGCCATCTGGAAAACCAGCATTTAATCTGAATCAATTCTGTTTACCAGTATAAATAAACCCCCTGCGCTGAATTTTTCAGCACAGGGGTTATTATAGGGTGTTAATGGCAGGAGCTGTTTATGCTCATGTAAACTTATAGAAGTACTAATCCTGAATTTTATATATATATTTTGCAAAATCAGAATCCGGGCTTATTATAATGGTCGTATCCTTATCGATAACATCCTTGTATGTCTGCAATGTCTGCCAGAAAGCGTAGAATTCCGGATCCCGGTTATAGGCCTCGGCGTAAATTTTCAAAGCTTCAGCATCCCCCTCACCGTGCAGCTTTTGAGCCTGTTCATATGCCTGGGCTTTGATGATTGTGGCTTCCCTTTCTGCTTCGGAACGTATTCTTTGTGCCTCTTTAAGACCTTCCGCACGGTACTCCGTAGCAACTGCCTGACGCTCTGATCTCATCTGTTCAAATATATTCTGGTAAGTTGCCTCCGGGTATTCAGTTCTTTTTATACGAATATCAATAACATTCACACCTGTGGATGCCAGTTGAGTATTAACATAATCCTTAACTCTCGCAAGCATCTCTGCCACATAATCTTTATCAGTAACCAGCTGGTGTGCTTCAATTTTACCTATCTCCTCCCTCAGTTTTGAATAGATATATTCATCTATTCTTTGATTTGCATTGGAAGTGTTAACCATTGCCTGCATAAACAAAACAGGGTTGCTTATCCTCCATTTAGCGTAATTATCAAGTACAATGGATTTTTTATCAAGAGTAAGAACCTCTTCAGGCGGCGTGTCATATGTAAGAAGCTGATTTGAAAAAGATACAACTTTCTGTATAAATGGCAGTTTGAAAAACAGCCCTTTGCCTTCCTGAATTCTTATGCCCCTGAAGTTTTCATCATTTTTAAGCAACTCAATTGACGGATCCGATTTATCATCCACAATAACCCTTATGATTTTGTCAAATTGCGTTATGACCACCTGCTCTCTTTCATCAACGGTGAATGTAAATGCATTGAACAATATAAGGAATACTATGAAAATTCCTATTATTATGCCAATATACTTAATATACGACTTCATTTTTATCTTATCAAGGTCAATAACTTTTTTATTGTCCATATTGCTTCCGAAAGGATTTCTTTGATCCATGATACTACCTCCCTTTTAAATATTAATTACTGATTATGTCCATTGGCAGGAATTTTAATGTGTTATCATCACTGTCCATAATGAATATTTTGGCATCCGGCAATACCTCTCTCATTGTTTCCAGATACATCCTTGTGCGGGTAACTTCTTTTCCAAGCTCATAATTGTTCAGAATCTGGTTGAAATTTTCAACATCACCCCTGGCCTCCGCAATCCTTTTTTCCTTATATGCATTGGCTTCATTAATCATTTCAGCAGCCTCACCTTCAGCCGCAGGTACAATTTCGTTTCTTGATTTTTTTGCTTCGTTTATGTACCGGTTCCTGTCTTCCCTGGCTTTTATAACATCATTGAAAGCCTCTTCAACTTCGGCGGGAGCGTATACTGCCTGCAAAGATACCTCGTTTATATGAATCCCCAACCCGTATTCATTGCAAACTTCCTGCAAATCCTGTCTTATTTCTGCCTGAATTAAATCTTTCTGGTACGTAAGCACATCATCCATGGTATGATTTGCCACAACTCTCCTGATTGAAGATTCTGCAGCAATCCGCAATGTGCTTTCAGGATTATGAACATTGAAAAGATATTCCTTAGGGTTTGAAATCTGGTACAGGACAACCGTTTCGGTGTTAACAAGGTTTTCGTCTCCTGTTATCATTAACGCTTCATAGGGATCAATTCTGTATTCTGCGTGATAATTCACATCTCCCGGTTTAAGTGTTGAATAACCGAAAGTCATGCTTCGCCTGGCTTCAGTTTTTATAATCCCGGCCTTTTCGATGGGAGCCGGCCAATGCCATTTTAAACCTGCTTCGGTCTCAATTCTGACAAATTTCCCAAATCGTGTTATGACAGCCTGCTCGCCGCCATCAGCTTTTAAAGTATACACACCGGTTCCAAGCCATATACCGACAGCAATCAAAATAAGCAGGAATAAGATTGATTTCGAAAGTTTTTTCATTGCTAACCTCCATTAATTATTTTTTATTTATATTAATATTACGTTTAAATGTTATATTTGTCTTTCAATATATTGATAATACCAAGGGACTTTTCGGCCAGGGCCCTGTTTTTTATTCGTTTATCATTCTTTTGGCTTGCCAGCTTAAGCAATTCTTCCTTTGTTAATCCATCCATTATGCCGAAGTTAATATTCATGGGCTGAAAATTTTTGCCGGAATATGAAGAAATATAGTCAGCCAATGCTCCTATGGCTGTAGAACGTGGAAAAACCAACTCTTCCAAACCTTTTAGTTTTCTGATAGCATTTAAACCCGCAACCAGGCCTGAGGCTGTTGATTCCACGTAACCTTCAACACCGGTTATCTGTCCCGCAAAATATAAGTTTTCTCTTTCTTTTAAGCGGTAGGTTGCTGCCAGAAGTTTTGGAGAATTTATAAATGTATTCCTGTGAATAACACCGAAACGGACAAATTCCGCGTTTTCAAGCCCGGGAATCAAAGAAAATACTCTTTTTTGCTCTCCCCATTTCAAACGGGTCTGAAACCCCACAAGGTTATATAATGTTCCTTCCTTGTTTTCTTTCCTGAGCTGCACAACAGCGTAGGGCTCCTTTCCTGTGGCCGGACAAGTAAGTCCTACAGGCTTTAATGGCCCAAAACGCAATGTATCCACTCCTTTTTGCGCCATTTCCTCAACAGGCATACACCCCTCAAAGATCATATTTTTTTCAAAATCTTTAATCACTGCCACCTCAGCGTTAACAAGCTCCTTATGAAACACAAGATATTCCTCTTTGTTCATGGGGCAGTTCAGATAATCGTTTGTACCCCGGTTGTATCGCGATGCAAAAAAAGCTTTGTTGAAATTTATGCTTTCCGCTTTTACGACAGGAGAAGCCGCATCAAAAAAATACAGGGATTTTCCCCCGGTGATTTTTGCAATTTCTTCTGCAAGGTCTTCTGAAGTTAATGGACCCGTTGCGATAATTGTTACCTGGTTTTCTTCTATATGCTTAACTTCCCCGCTGATTACCTCAATATTTTTATTATTTTTTATTTTATCTGTAACACAATCAGAAAACCTTACCCGATCCACTGCAAGGGCTCCTCCCGCCGGAACTGCGTTTGCATCTGCGCACTGCATGATCAAGGATCCCAGGCGCCTTAATTCTTCTTTCAGGCGCCCGACCGCATTTTCCAGCTGGATGGACCGCAAGGATTTGGAACAGACAAGCTCGGCAAAGGTGTCCATATGATGGGCCGGTGTTTTTTTCTTTGGCTTCATTTCAAAAAGCCTCACAAAACCTCCATGCCTTGCAATCTGCCATGCCGCTTCACAGCCTGCAAGCCCTGCGCCTATAACGTTTATTTTAAATGCCATTAAATAAACCCACTCCTTTTTTCAAAACTGTCACATACTGCAAACAGCACCGTTCAGATAGTGAAATCTTTTTCCCTGGTAGCTGTTCTGGTTTTTCATGCGCTCCTCCAATAATTCAACAATTTTCCACCAGCTGGTTTCCCAGTTGCAGAAAAGACTTCTTTCCTCGGGAGCTCTTCCTGTCAATCTTTGTATTACTATGTCGGGAGACAGGTATTCCAGAAAAGTTATGGCCCTCTCTATAAAATTATCTATTGTAACGGGTTTTATAATTCCTTTTTCATACCATTCACCCATTTTTGTGTCTTTCAGAATATAAAGGGAATGGCTTTTCACCTGATCAACGCCTATTGCCGATAAAATTCTGGCGCTTTCCTATACATCATCAATGTTATCCATGGGCAAATCCAGAATCATATGGGCGCAGGTTTTAATTCCGCATTTCTTTGCCCGTATGACACTGTCAAGAAATTCAGCAAGACCATGCCCCCGGTTCAGTTTCTTCAATGTGTGATAGTTTACGGTTTGAAGGCCAATTTCCACAACAATGTCCACATTTCCTTCCTCACTGATTTCAGTCATAATTTCATAATACCGGTTGTTTAGACAATCCGGCCTTGTAGAAATGTACAATGCAACGATATCCTCAACCAACGCCTGCTTAAGATAGCTTTCAAACACATCGGCAGGCAGATATGTGTTGGAGTAGTTCTGAAAATAGGCTATAAACTTTCCGGCATTATATTTTTCAGATATATAGGCTATGTTTTTTTGAAGCTGCTCAGTTACTGACAAGGAAGCTGACAAATTCTCAAAACCTGCTCCTTCCTCACCGCAAAAAGCGCATCCGTCAAAGCTGATTAATCCGTCTCTGTTGGGACAGGTGGCAGGAATATTTAAAGGTATTTTATACACCTTTTCCCCATAGGTTCTGGATAAATAATCAGAAAATTTGTAATAAAGCATATTTCCTCCCCTTTTTTACAAACCGCACACTATATTTGCAGAAACTATCTGATGCCAGAAAGGCGGCCCTATTGACAGATCGTTTTCATCATGATCTCTGCAGTCAAAGAACAGGACATCCCCATCAAGCTCTTCCAGTTTTTCTATTTCACCATTTATATACTTAACAAGTCTTCCGGCCGCGGATTCAAGGCGCTGTTTCAACCCGCCAATACGCAAATCAAGAACATCAAGTCCGAAAATCTTATTTTCAGATTCCCACTGCACATTTATTGCTTCCATAAGTTTTTCCAGACGATTTATAAGTTCCGGTATTTCATAATGCGCAATACTGTTAAGAACTTCTTTATTCCGTGATTGATATGCATTTCTGATTCTCAGACCCATATCGCATTTAAGCTCCAAAACATAGCACAAGGT
>JAAYGP010000326.1 GCA_012727625.1 Clostridiaceae bacterium | reverse complement strand
GGAGTTAACGGTGTTGGGAAAACAACTTCCATAGGGAAAATATGCAATGTTTTAAAACAACAGGGGAAGAAAGTTATGGTGGCAGCGGGAGACACGTTCCGTGCCGCGGCTATTGATCAGCTTGAAATATGGGCAAAAAGAGCCGGTGTTGATATAATCAGGCATAAAGAAGGCGCTGATCCGTCTGCGGTTATTTATGACGCGATAGCAGCATCAAAGGCAAGAGGATATGATGTGGTCGTTTGTGACACCGCGGGAAGACTTCATACAAAAAAGAACCTTATGGAAGAGCTTAAGAAAATATTCAGGGTTATCGGCAGGGAGCTTCCCGATGCTGATGTTGAAACTTTGCTGGTTTTGGATGCGACAACCGGCCAGAATGCCATATCCCAGGCGAAAAATTTTACAGAAGCCGCCGGGGTTACCGGATTGGTTTTAACAAAGCTTGACGGTACGGCAAAGGGCGGTATTGTGGTATCAATAAAGGCAGAGCTTAACATTCCTGTTAAATTCTTTGGAGTTGGAGAACAAATTGACGAACTGCAGCCGTTTGATCCCGGGGAATTTATTGAAGCGCTGTTCGCGTAGGAAATTCAGCGATTATAACTTGCAAGTTGCTGTTCACAGGTTCTGTTAAAAGATATTTTGCGATAGAAGAAAATGAAGCTCTTTTTTCCGCTGTTTTGTAATATCTGCTCTGATTAGTAGCTGAATCAGGGTGTGAACAGTAACACTTACTATTAGCGGGTGGAAAAATTTTTCAAAACCATTTGACAACGGATATTAATTAATATAGAATAGAAAAAATTTATTTATTTCAGATTTACTGCAGGAAACAAAATGCTGTAAAAAGTTTGCTTTCGCATGTTTCAGACTGAATGCAGCTGTTTAGGGTTCCTGCAGGCAGGATTATTATTTGGGGAGGGTGAATTATGGCAACCATATTACCAGATGTATCCAGAACATTCAGCGAGTTTTTACTGCTTCCGAATTTAACTACAAAGGATTGCAGACCTGCCGATATTGATTTATCCACACCAATTTGCAAATTTTCCAGGGGAACCAATTCTAAAATGAAACTGAATATCCCCATAGTATCAGCTATTATGCAGTCAGTTTCAAATGACACTTTGGCAATAGCCCTTGCAAAATGCGGAGGACTTTCTTTTATATACGGTTCACAGCCAATAGAAAGTCAGGCTGAGATGGTAAGAAAGGTGAAAAAACACAAATCCGGTTTTGTTGTCAGCGATTCGAATGTTTCAATTGACAATACTCTCAGGGATGTCCTTGCGATAAAGGAAAAAACAGGTCACTCAACGATCGCGGTCACCGAAGACGGTACTGCAAACGGAAAGCTTCTGGGTATTGTTACAGGGCGGGACTACCGTTTAACACGCGATCCCCTGGATAAAAAAGTCAAGGATTTCATGACTCCGCGTGAAAAGCTGATAGTGGGACAAGTGGGAATTACATTAAGCGAAGCCAACGATATTATATGGGAGTATAAGCTCAACAGCCTGCCCATAGTTGATAAAGACAATGAGGGAACAACGGCAAGCAGATACAAAGACGGCTCACCACGATATTTTAGAATTACTGGCAGAAATTTTAGGTATGACGGTGTACCTT
>JAAYGP010000325.1 GCA_012727625.1 Clostridiaceae bacterium | reverse complement strand
TCAGCAGAGGAGAGAGGTTTAACCACTCTCTGCAAAGCAAGTAAAACAAAGGGTTAAGGAGTTACGTAATTAACTAATGTTGATCATAATAAGAAAGGATGAATGAATTGAAAGACACAAATGTTTATGATGTTTTAAAAGAACGTGGTTTTATTGCGCAAGTCACCGGGGAAGATAAAATAAGAGAGCTGCTCGGCAGGGAAAAGGTTACTTTCTATATAGGTTTTGATCCCACAGCCGACAGTCTTCATGTAGGTCATTTTCTGCAGATGATAGTAATGTCCCATATGCAAAAGGCAGGCCACAGGCCCATTGCCATTTTGGGCGGCGGTACTGCCATGGTGGGGGATCCTACAGGAAAAACAGACATGCGTAAAATGCTTACAAAAGAAGAAATCGAATATAACGCAAACCAGTTTAAAAAGCAAATGCGAAACCTTATTGACTTCAGTGATAACAAGGCATTGATGATTAATAACGGTGACTGGTTGCTGGATCTGAAATATATTGATTTTCTGAGGGATATAGGTGTTCATTTTTCAGTAAACAGGATGTTGACTGCAGAATGCTTCAAATCCCGGCTCGAAAAAGGGTTGTCCTTTATTGAGTTTAACTATATGCTTATGCAAAGCTATGATTTCCTTAAACTGTACAGGGACTATAACTGTAAATTGCAGCTTGGCGGCGATGATCAATGGAGCAACATACTGGGAGGCGTAGACCTAATTCGCCGTGTTGAGGGAGTGGAAGTTTACGGCATGACATTCCATCTTTTAACGACAAGTGACGGAAAGAAAATGGGAAAGACAGAAAAAGGCGCTGTGTGGCTTGATCCTGAGAAAACCCCTCCTTATGAATTTTATCAGTACTGGCGAAATGTTCATGATGACGATGTTATCAAATGCCTCAGGCTTTTATCCTTTGTTCCTATGGAAAGAATTAATGAGCTTTCAAAATTAAAGGATGAAGAGATTAACAAGGCCAAGGAAGTTCTTGCTTATGAAGTTACAAAGATCGTGCATGGGGAAGAGGAGGCGATAAAAGCCCGGGAATCCGCAAGAGCATTGTTCGCAAAGGGAACTTCATCTGAAGACATGCCGTCAACTGAAATTCCGGCACCCGCATTAAAGGATGGCCTGGGGATTCTTGACGCTTTGATCCATGCCGGTTTGATTCTTTCAAAGGGAGAAGGACGGAGACTTATACAACAAGGTGGGTTGTATATAAACGGTGAGCGCGCCAATGACCCAAACCTGGTCATCTCAGAGGCGGATTTCAAAAATGGTGAAATGATTATTAGAAAAGGGAAAAAAGTTTATCACAGGCTTTATATAAATTAATTCCCTGGAGAATCGGAGAGGAAAATGAAAATCAAAGCAGGCGAAATAATAAAAGCCAAAAGAGAAGAAATGAATATTCCGCTTGTTGCTTTCGCAAAGGAACTGAATATTTCACCAGGATACCTGTCTCAGATTGAGAACGGTATCAAGACCAATCCAAGCCTTGATATTGTCCTTAAAATAACTGACAGGCTTGATATTGATTTGGCCATGCTTCTTGGCGTGGAAAGCAGCGAGGAAAACTACCTGGTTAAAATCCCGTCTCTTTTGAAGTTGGTTCTGGCCAGGGAGCGAAACAGCCGGGTTCTTGAAAACCAGGATATACTTAGAAAATTCTGTTCCTAGTGCGAGAAAACACTGGAAACAAGCTATCTTCTGGATGATGAGGAGCTTTACAAAATGTTTCTTGAGGATTTATTGAACCAGGCTGAAACAACCCTTAAGCGTTATATTGGAATGCAGATTATAATGCAAAGCAGAGGGAATTTGCCGTAGGCGCACGGCAAATTCATGAGCCCATAAATTTCCAATAAATTTAGATTATCATAATACACGAAATGACCTGAAACCATTGAAAAATATACGTTTCAGGTCATTTTTTTGTTAAAGCTAAATATTATATAATGTATATAAAAATAAACAGATGAGG
>JAAYGP010000324.1 GCA_012727625.1 Clostridiaceae bacterium | reverse complement strand
CAGTAATACTTGCCGTAATAAGATGTATTTCTCAAATAGAAATGATTCTTGATATTTTATGGTGAAATGACATGACAAAAAAATTGGTTATATTAGGTTCAACAGGTTCAATTGGCAGACAGGCACTTGATGTGTGCGATAATCTTGGAGACATCCAGGTTGTTGGACTGGCAGCGGCAAAGAATATATCCCTGCTGGAAGAACAGGCCAGAAAGTATAAACCTGTTATGGTTTCGGTTTTGGATCCTGAAAAGGGAAGTGAGTTAAGAACCAGACTGAAGGATACTCCTGTCAGAGTCGTCTGGGGTCTGGATGGAATGCTTGAGGTTGCCTCATTAAAAGATGCTGATACTGTTCTTACTTCAGTTGTTGGCATAGCCGGTCTGCTTCCGGCATTAAAAGCGATTGAAGCCGGAAAAAGGATAGCCCTTGCAAACAAGGAAACCCTTGTAACGGCGGGTAAGCTTGTTATGGAAGCTGCAAAGCGGAACAATGTCAACATATTTCCCGTGGACAGCGAGCATTCGGCATTGTTTCAATGTTTGGCCGGCAACAGGATCCAGGATGTGGATAAGCTTATTTTAACAGCTTCGGGCGGGCCTTTCCGTGGTTTTACAGCCGAACAGTTAAGGAAAGTAACAATAAAACAAGCATTGAATCACCCCAATTGGTCCATGGGAAATAAAATTACCATTGATTCGGCGACAATGATGAACAAAGGGCTTGAAGTCATCGAGGCGCAATTGCTGTTTAATATGGAGCTTTCAAAAATTGAGGTTTTGGTCCATCCCCAGAGCATTATCCATTCAATGGTCTCATTTACCGACGGCTCAATTATTGCACAAATGGGCGCGCCGGACATGAGAATACCCATTCAGCTGTCTTTAACCTGGCCGGAAAGAAAGGGCAATAACTTCGGAAAAGTTGATTTTACCGCATTGAAATCCTTAACCTTTGAAAAACCGGATTTGAAAGTTTTCCGCTGCCTTGCGCTGGCAATTGAGGCAGCCTCAGCCGGAGGGAGTATGCCTGCTGTTTTGAACGCTGCCAACGAAATTGCTGTTTCATTGTTTTTAAATGGGTATATATCTTTTACGGGCATAATGGATCTTATACAAAACGTTATGGAAAATCACAGGCTTGTTACAAACCCGTCCCTGGATGATATAATAAAAGTGGATACATGGGCAAGGGAAGAGACAATGAGGCTTTTTGAACGTAATAAATATTGTTGGTGAAACAGCATGGCAAAAGCCATACGTCATCAGGTGTTGTTTAGCGGTGAATCAGCTTTGGCGGCGTATTCCGACCTTGTGTCCTTAACTGTGTAAGAAGGAAGAAGCCCGGTTATAGACTGGTGTTCATGTGAATACGATAAGAACAACATAACTGTTAATCATTAACGGAAGTAGGTAGGTATATGAATATTTTATATGCACTGATTGCATTAAGCTTTTTAATATTGATTCATGAAGTGGGACATTTCCTCGTCGCGCGCTGGACAGGTGTTAAAGTACTGGAATTCGCAATTTTCATGGGCCCTAAAATATATTCCTGGAGAAAAGGTGAAACAGAGTATTCACTGCGCGCAATACCCATGGGTGGTTATGTAAAAATGGAGGGTGAGGAAGAATACTCAAATGATGAAAGAGCATTCAATAAAAAGCCTGCCGGAAAAAAAGCCCTGATTGTTTTTGCGGGGGCTGCCACCAACATAATTATTGCCATGATTATTATTACCATAATATCCTTATCTGCCGGATATAATACAAGAACAATTGCGGAAATGAATGAAGACTCGCCTCTTAAAGCAGCAGGAATGCAGGCCGGTGATGAAATAGTATCATTTAACAACAGTCATGTTTTTCATCCGAACGACCTTGCGTTGTTCCTGTATGTTTCTGATGGGGAACCTGTCAGAATATCCTTCAGGCGGCCCGGAATCAAAGGGATACAGGAAGTGGAAGTTTTTCCGAAAAAGTCTGAGCCTGTATATTTAATTGGTGTTGTTATCGGAGGAAGTGAAACACAGCCCGAAAGCATTATTTCCCGTGTTGAACCACGCTCACCTGCTACGCAGGCCGGGCTTATGCCGGGGGACGTGATTATAAGGGTTGATGACCTGGAGGTAAGCAAGAGGGAAGACTTATATAACTACATCCAGAAAAACAAGGATAAACCTGTGACAATTACAGTGGAACGAAAGGGAGATCCCGTGACCTTTGAAAGTATCGTTCCTATGCCAAGTGAATCTTATTATGATTTGGGCGTTCAGTTTGAATACCGCAAAGATGGCTTTTTTGGTTCTGTAAGAAGCAGTTTAAGCTATTCCGCTTCAACCATTCAAAGCGTGATTTATACAATCAGCTGGCTTTTCACCGGCAAAGCAAGCTTTAAGGACATTTCAGGCCCTGTCGGAATTGTTACCTATATTGGTGACGTTGTTGAAATGGGCACTGGTTTTAAGGAAAAGCTGTTTTATTTACTCCAGATTACCGCTTTTTTAAGCCTTAATTTGGGAGTTATGAACCTGTTGCCGTTTCCCGCGCTGGACGGGGGGAAGCTGATTTTAATCGCAATTGAAAAAATACGGGGTAAAGCCATCGCGCCTGAGAAAGAAGCATGGATTTCCATGGTGGGTTTCTTCTTTTTAGTGGCTCTGTTAATAGCAACTCTGTTTAATGACATACCAAGGGTTGTTCAACGATTTTTCGGGGGCTGACTTATATGTCCGGTGGTAAATTAATAAATCGGCGCAGAACACTGGGAATAAGGGCAGGAGGCCTTTATATCGGTGGAGATGCGCCCGTATCGGTTCAATCAATGACAAATACAAAAACATCAAATATTGATGAGACAACAGCGCAGATTTTAAGGCTCCAGGAAGCGGGCTGCGACATTATCCGTGTTGCCGTTCCGGATATGGAAGCTGCCATGGCCATATCCGAAATTAAAAAGAGAATATCAATTCCGCTGGTAGCCGATATTCATTTTGATTACCGGCTTGCCATAAAAGCGATGGAAAACGGTGCTGACAAGGTTCGAATAAATCCTGGCAATATCGGGTCTGAAGAACGTGTTAAAAGTGTTGTTGCCTGCGCAAAAGAAAGGGAAGTGCCAATAAGAATAGGGGTTAATTCGGGTTCCCTTGAGAAAGAGCTTTTAAGAAAATACGGCGGAGTAACGCCGGAAGCTTTGGTTGAAAGCGCGTTAAAGCATGTGAAAATATTGGAGGATTTAAATTTTCATAATATTGTAATATCTCTTAAGGCCTCAAATGTGCCGCTGACAATAGCCGCATACAAGCTGATGTCGGAGAAGGTTTCATACCCGTTACACATTGGGGTGACCGAAGCCGGAACCATATACAGGGGAACGATTAAATCCTCGGTGGGGATTGGCGCGCTGCTTGCACAGGGAATAGGTGATACCATCCGGGTTTCCCTAACGGGCGATCCGGTTTCCGAGGTAAAAGCCGGAAAAGAAATATTAAAATCCCTTGGGCTGTTAAAACAGGGCCTTGAGTTTATATCATGTCCCACATGCGGAAGAACTGAAATTGATCTTATTTCCATTGCCGGGAAAGTTGAGAAAGCGTTGGAGGGAATTGACAAGAATATTAAAATCGCAGTTATGGGCTGTGTTGTCAACGGTCCGGGTGAAGCAAAAGACGCTGATATAGGTATTGCCGGAGGGGACGGTTGCGCAGTGATTTTCAAAAAAGGCAAAATAATAAAAAAAGTGCCGGAAGACAGAATTGTTGAGGAACTTCTTAATGAAATAAACAAAATGTAACGTTATTGTTACCATTACGTCATTGCTCAATATCCGGGGCAGCTTTGGCAGAAACTGAATCAGGTAAGGGCGCGAACAGCAACCACATTATTAGCACTCACTTCATTGGAGTGCTAAAAACTATTGACAATAAATTTTTATGTAGCTATGATTATTATATAAATGCAATGAGATTTTTATTGCATTTTTCTATGGTTATTTTTTACGTGTCCATTAATACATAGGAGGTTATATTTGATGGTAAAGGAAAGAGGGAATATATCTGTAAACACTGAAAATATTTTCCCGATTATAAAAAAGTGGCTTTATTCGGAAAAAGATATTTTTATAAGAGAGCTTGTGTCAAATTCAGCCGACGCAATAAGCAAGCTGAGCAAACTTTCAGCCATGGGCGAGACAACCCTTAAGGATGGACACAAGTTCAAAATTACCGTTTCCGTTAACAAGGAAGCCGGAACAATTAAAATAATTGACAACGGAATCGGAATGACCGGGGATGAAGTTAAAAAGTATATTAATCAAATTGCTTTTTCAGGAGCAAAGGATTTTATAGAAAAATACAAGGATAAAACTGATGATCAGCAAATCATAGGTCATTTCGGACTTGGCTTTTATTCTTCATTTATGGTCGCAAGGAAAGTTCAGATTGACACATTGTCATATAAGGAGGGCGAACAGGCTGTTCGCTGGGTCAGCGACGGAAATACGGAATTTGAAATGGAGCTCTCAGACAAAAAGGATGTAGGGACAGTTGTAACTCTATACCTTTCAGATGACTGCAAAGAATATGCGGAATACTATAAAATGCGTGAAATCCTGAAAAAATATTTTGCTTTTCTACCTTATGAGTTATATATTGTGAATGAAAATGAAAAGCCTGATGAGAAAAAGGACAAAGACAAAAAGCCTGAACCATTGAACAACGTTAACCCACTGTGGAAGAAAAATCCAAAGGATTGCACGGAGGCAGAATACAAGGAATTTTACAGGGAAGTATTTATGGATTTTCAGGAGCCGCTCTTTTGGATTCATCTGAATATGGAATATCCGTTCAGAATGAAGGGGATTATATATTTCCCGCGGCTAAGGCATGAGTTTGACACCCTGGAAGGAAAGATAAAACTATATTATAATCAAGTCTTTGTTGCAGATAATATAAAAGAAGTTATTCCTGAGTTTTTGCTGATGCTGAAAGGAATGCTGGATTGTCCCGATCTTCCTTTGAATGTGTCAAGGAGCTTTCTGCAGAATGAAAGATATGTTCAGAAGATATCCAGACATATTACAAAAAAAGTGGCAGACAAGCTTACATTGCTGTACAGGAAAGAAAGAGACAACTATATAAAGTATTGGGCGGATATAAATCCTTTCGTGAAGTACGGATGTATTCGCGAGAATAATTTCTATGAAAGGGTAAAGGATATAATTATTTTTAAAAATATTTATGATAATTATGTAACGCTTGGAGAGTACCTTGAAAATAACAAGGATAAACATGAAAATACAGTGTACTATGTGAGCGACAGCAAGCAGCAGGTACAGTATATAAATATGTTCAGGGAAAACAACATGGAAGCGGTTATCCTGGATACCATGATAGACAGCCATTTTATCAGCTTCCTCGAATCCAGGAATTCCGGAGTTAAGTTCCTTGGAATTGATGCGGATATTACATCGAACCTAAAGGATGAATCAAAGGATGAGGATGAAAAGGAAGCTAAAAAAACAGCTGAAAAACTGGAAAAGCTGTTTAAGGATAACTTGGGTAACGATAAACTGAAAGTACAGGTTGAAAAACTGAAATCTGAATCTACCCCGGCCATGATTTTATTGTCAGAGCATTCAAAAAGAATGCAGGACATGAGCAGAATGTTTGGAGGACAGGACATGAGTCACATGTTCCCCAAGGAGGAAACCCTTGTTATCAACCGCAATAACAAGCTAATCAAAGCTTTGGTTGAAAATATCGACAACAAGGAAAAGGATGATGAGCGCAAATTAATGGTTAAACAGATATATGATCTTGCGCTTTTAAGTCATAAACCTCTTGAACCGGAAGCTATGACCGCATTTGTACAGCGTAGCATTGAACTGATGGAGAGAATGGTGTAAATTCCGCAAAACCCATGGGGATATAAAGGCTGATTCTCATGGGTTTTACTCTGCTCCACGTCAGCATAATTAAGGACGTATTTACAAAAACAAAGCAAGTGATTATAATTTTTATTATTAATCCTTAAAATATTCATTACCACTAATTTAAAAAAAATAAGGGGAATAGCGATTTGGACAGATTAAAAAAACAGATAAACTTTATTCTGGAAGTTGACAAATTAAAGACAATTTTCCGTCAATCCTATATAACCGATAAATCACGGCATGAAAATGATGCGGAGCATTCCTGGCATCTTGCTTTAATGGCTTTTCTGCTTGCCGAGCACACAAATGAAAAGGTTGATATCCTGAAAGTCATAAAAATGGTACTGGTTCATGATCTGGTGGAAATTGATGCCGGCGACACATACTGTTATGATCAAAAGGCCAATCTCGGTAAAAGAGACAGGGAGAGAAAATGCGCAGACAGAATTTTTCATATGCTACCTGAGGATCAATGCAGTGAAATGTTTGAGCTTTGGGAAGAATTTGAGAAGATAGAAACCCCTGAAGCAAAGTATGCCGCGGCATTGGACAGACTGCAGCCCTTATTGCTTAATTACACGACAGACGGAAAGTCATGGAAAGAGCATGGCATACACAAAAGCCAGGTGGTTGAAAGAATCCGAACCATGCAAAAAGGCTCGGAGAAGCTGTGGAATTTTGCAGAGGATATAATTGAGGACGGTGCACAAAAAGGCTTCCTTAAGTAGTGGCAGGCATTTTTCAGATGAAAATTAAACCGGTTTTGCGGCGCAGTGCTCTCCTTGAACAGTAACTGGGAAGACAGACTTTTGTAAATTTCTTAATTTTGTTATTGACAAAGCAAAAATCCTCCTGTATTATATTAATTGTTCGCTCTGCGGTTAAAATAAAACATAGATATGGGAGAGTTCCCGAGAGGCCAAAGGGGGCAGACTTTAAATCTGTTGCTGATAGCTTCGGTGGTTCGAATCCACCCTCTCCCACCAGAATGTGCAAATAATCAGACGTACGCTAAAGAACCCTGCTTTATGCAGGTTTTGTTTGTTTTATCAGCTTTTTACTCATTTCCAGGCCTATTCGAGGAGATTCCGATGCTTTTTCAGAAATAGTCATAAGCTCGGCTTGCCCTTCTTCAGACATATTATCTTTCATGTCCATAAAAGATATGGAATTCTGTGCAATATTCTCCGACAAGTCACCAATACGCTCAAGATCAATTACAGCATGATGCAGGCTTGTCAAGGAGAATGCCTGGCCTTATCTGAATCGTAATTTTTTGAAATATTCGTAATACACTTTTTTGAGTTTAAGTTTTCATATATAATAGTATGTGTATGAACAATATGTTAATCTGCATTGTAAAAAATGGATAAAACTTTCTTTGTTGCTACCGGGACCAACAGAGATTTGTTTGCGTTGAAAAAATGGTAAAGTCTTGCTCTTAAAGCGCACGTATTTCACGATGCAAGGCAGAATATTCTGCTTTATAAACACAATGGTTTAAGACCAATTTTACGTTGCAAAAAAACAGATAAAAGAAGGTATAGAAATGGGTTATGATATTGCAATTATAGGGGCAGGTCCTGCCGGATGCACCCTGGCACGGCTTTTAGACAAAAAATACAAGGTTTTGCTGTTGGACAAGCGTGATCTTGAAAGCGAGGATTATCCCTGCATAAGCAAATGCTGCGGAGGTCTTTTGGCTCCTGATGCGCAGAAAATGCTGGGGCGCATGGGAATGCCGATTCCGGTTGACTTATTGGTTGATCCGCAGCTTTTTTTAGTCAGGACAATTGATTTTGACAACAACCTTGAAAGATACTATCAGCGTTTTTATTTCAATATGGACAGGCTTGCTTTTGATCAGTGGCTTATTTCAATTGTTCCGGCCAATGTGGATCTTGCTCTTGGCTGCACCCTTAAATCCTGCAGCAGAACTGAGGATGGGATACGTTTTTCTTTTTCTTTTCAGGGAAAGCTCTATAGTGAAAACGCGCGCGTAATAATCGGGGCTGATGGCGCTCATTCATTGGTTAAGCGCAGTTTATTCCATGAGAAAAAATCACCGGAAGAATACGTGGCAATACAGGAATGGTTTGAGACGGAGCATCAAACCCCCCATTACACCGCAATTTTTGATAAAACTATTACAGATTTTTATTCCTGGACAATAACAAAAGGGAGAATTCTAATAATCGGATCGGCGCTGAAAAAAAACAAACTTGCCCTTGACAGATTCAGAATGCTTAAAATGAGGCTTCGTGACAACGGTCTTGTTTACGGTAAAAAAGTAAAAAGAGAGGGTTCATTTATTCTTAGACCAAAACATGTGTCAACAATTTTTACAGGTGATGAAAACAGCGCTTTCGTGGGCGAATCTGCAGGTTTTATAAGCCCAAGCTCAGCGGAAGGGATCAGTTATGCCCTGAAAAGTGCATATTATCTTTCTGTTACCTTAAATGACGGCCTGGAGGGTTTTCAGAAAAGGTACAGAAAAATGGTTTCGGGCATAAAATGGAACATTTTTGGCAAAAGCCTCAAATGCCCGGCTATGTATAATCCAATCCTCAGAGGCTTGATTCTCAAGACGGGCATAAAGGCTACGAAAGTATTTTTTGATGATTAATCCCGGGTTAGGGGCTGTCTGTCGTCTGCCAGGTTGCGGGTCTTTCTGATTAGATATAAAGGCCGGCTTTTGGCTTCGTCATATATGCGGCCTATATATTCACCAATGATTCCAAGCATTAATAATGTAATTCCGTTAAAGAACAGCATTACAGCCAGAATTGAAGCCCAGCCCGGTTGTACGGTGGCGGGGAAGAGAATTCTCTGGATAATGACAAATATCAGGTACAGGAAACTTGCGCCGGATAAAAATGTTCCAAGGTATGATGCAAGCTTCAAAGGCTTGTAGGAAAAGGACGTAATACCGTCAAAGGCAAGCTTCAGCATCTTTTTAAGCGGATATTTTGTTTCACCGGCAAAGCGCTCTTCACGCTCAAATTCAATGGCGGTTTGCTTAAAACCAAGCCAGCTTACAAGGCCGCGAATATAACGGTTTTTTTCATTTACACGCTTTAAGGCTTCGCAGACCCGCCTGTCTATTAACCGGAAGTCGCCCGTATCAACCGGTATATTAACATCGGTCATGCTTTTTAAAAACCTGTAAAACGCGGCGGCTGTGAACTTCTTGAAAAAGCTTTCCCCTTTTCTTGAAATTCTTTTGCCATAAACAACATCATAGCCTTCTTTCCATTTCTTAATCATTTCCGGTATAAACTCAGGAGGATCCTGCAAATCACCGTCAATAACAACCACACATTGACCGCTGGAATGATCCATTCCGGCTGTGATCGCTATTTGATGCCCGAAATTACGTGAAAAATCAATCAGTTTGACACGTTTATCCTTATCGCATATTTCGTTTAGCATTTCAGCGGTTTTGTCACGGCTGCCGTCATTAACAAAAATGATTTCATATTCAACACCGCTGTTTTCCATGACTTGTGTCAACCTTCTGTAGGTTTCATTCAAAACGGCCTCTTCATTATACATGGGGACAACAACTGAACATAGAAGTTCCATATAAAACGCTTCCTTTCGTATATTATTTGTATTTCTTTATCATTTCAGCAACTTCAAGACCAGATCGCACAGCGTAATTCTGACCCCGGTCTTCAGGGTAAATCTGAGCCATTGATGCAAGATACAGCCCTTTCATAGGCGTTTCAACCTCAGGAATAAGTTTTGAATATCCGGTCCTTACCACCGGCTGGGAGTCGGATGCCCTGTTTAAATGCGTTTTTATTATCCAATCCTCATTAAAACCCGGGAAAACCTTTTTCAAGCCCGATATAAACAAATCCCGTATCTCTTCATCGCTTTTCTGATATAACTCATGGGCGGGGTCGAGATACCGGGAAAGATAAACAATATGTGAGCCATACTTGTGGTTTTTTATAAGATTAGTCTGTTCTATTACAAGCACAAAAGGAATCTCCTTGTCGGCAATGGTCATCCAGTAGTTTTCAGAAAGGCTGTTCCTTAATTCCAGGATCATGCAGATATTAGCCTTATATTTTATTTTCCTGAGCCTGTCAAGATAGTTTTTACCCATCCCTTTAATTACATAGGACAATCTTTCAGGAGAAGCAGTAAACAGCACACAATCATATATCTCAGAAAAACTTTTGCTTTTTACTTTGAAAACACTATAGTCTTTTAAAATCTCGTAAACCGGTTCGCCAAGACGTATCTCGCCACCATTATCGCGGATTTTATCAGCCATGCGTTCATAGACTTTGATAAAGCTTCCCTCAACATAGCCTAACTGCTCTTTATTTATATTTTTGCCTCTGCTTGAGCCCCTGAGCTTGAATTTATTCCAGATCCATGTTGCGGATATATTTTCAGAATCTATGTCAAATTTTGAATTTAACAAGGGTTCCCACACAAGATCGTAGCACTTATTTCCGGCATGCTTTATAATCCATTCCCGGGCAGTGGTGTTTTCAATTGAAAGATAATCTTTCACAAACCATGCCTTAAGCACCATAACTCCCATACGGACACGGCTTAAAAAAGACAGGGGTTTAAACATAAGAAGATCCATTGGAGAAGTGAAAGGGTATACCTTATTGTTGATGTAAATTACATTTGACGGTTCATACCATTTTAAGCATTGTTCCAGTCCCAGCTCTTTGATTACATCTATAAAAATTGTATCGTTGGTAAAAATGTGATGATAAAAAACATCCAGCATGTCATTTCCTACAGGGATAGCGGCGGATAAGCCCCCCAGCCTGTTGCTTTTTTCATAGACGGTAACCTTGTGCCCGCTTTCTGATAGTTTCCAGGCCGCCGTCAAGCCTGTTGCGCCGGCGCCAACAACAGCAATATTCATTGAATAAACCTCCCGTTAACAGTCCTACTGAACTTTAAACACAATAATATTCTTCTCCGCATCTATGAAAACAACCGGAAAAGTGTCATGAAATATTTGCTCATTTAAATTATATTCAGCAGCAGTGCGATTCTGCTCTTCAATTACAATATAATCAATGTTTTCGGAAATAGCAAGATCACGAAGCTCATCCCGATTCACAGCACTGTATATTCTTTTCATAACATTTTCGCGGCTTCCGGCATCATAGCCTGCGGTTACTGTGAAATACGGATATCCGGAATACAAGCTCCTGCCTGCCAGCATAACAGACATGGGAGCCCCGTAATGGGTCATGTAATGGGTTAAAAATATATCATCACGGTTTGTATTTTTCTGTACCCATATTTTAACAGGTTCCGTCTCATTATAGGAAACGCTGTTTTTATCAAGATTGTAAAGAGTGATAATATCAACTATGCCTGTTAAGGTAAGCAAAAGGACAACACAAAGGGATATGGCAACTGCGGTTTTCTTATATGAGCCAAAAAGCCTGGCCAGCATATCGGCAACAGGTATGTTAAGCAAAATAACTGAAAGTATGATATATTTATGATTTACGGTTATATCCGGTGTTAGCTTAAGGGTTGTGGCAAGAACTATGGGCGCGACAAAGACAGGTATATACAATGGTGAAATAAACAGGAAATCAGATCGATTGAAGTAAATCAGGTATACTAAAAGGGCCAGGCATGCAAGGACGATCAAAATGCTTTGAACAATGCCAAGTGTCGGTAAAAGAAAAATCAGCGAAGCTGTTGGAATAATGGACAGAACATAACCTGTAAGCTTACTTTTCCGTGATATTGATACAATAAAAAGACCTGCCAGGATAAAGGGCAGAATTCCAAGAAGTTCTGTATAATATTTAAGGATTATTAAGATATTATCTGTTTCAGTTAAAAAACCCGGTTTATATTTTATTGAAACTGAGCCTGTGCCGCTCCCGACAAAAATCCAGGATTGGAAAGTTGAGAGTAGAAAAGTTATAACAGCCATGACAAGATTCTCAAGTTTATGCTTTGACAATGCTGCCATTACGAAAAAAACGGATATTGCGGCTATCACCACAGCTCCGTTCCAGAAAGCCGTAAGGCCAAGCAATAATCCGGCACAAATGCAGGGAAAAAGTGACTCGGGAACCCAGGAATCCTTTTTTACAAAAATTTCTGTTATATGATAACGTATTCCTTTAGCTTTATTGAATTGAGAAGTTGCAGCTGTCTTTACCCATGATGCCGGCGTTTTTTGTTTACCACTCAGAGCAGACTTTCCTGAATACTTTGTTGTTATATGTGAAGCGGACTTTCCTGTATTCTTCGCTGCTTTATTCAAAGCGGACTTTCCTGTATTCTTCACTGCTTTATTCAAAGCAGACTGTCTTAAATCCTTTATCGTGTTCATAAAAAGGGGCAGCAACAGGAAAAGAGCAAGAATAAACAAACCCATGGCAAAGGCGAGATGACGTTGGTTTACATAAACCTTTTGTGCCCAAAGCCCCCAGCTTTCGCGGAGTGTGTTACCGATATGTTCTCTTGGGCTTCCGTCGGCGTTGAGATTGTTTTTTACAGCAAACAGAAAATCAGAAAAATTATCAAATCCGGTTAAATATGTAAAAAAAGCAAAGGAGCTTCTGAATACAAAAAGTAAATAAGCAAAAACCCCTGCGGCTTTATTGCCTGTTATTCCAACACAGAGGGAGTAAAGCAGCATGCTGAACGAAACCAGCGAAAGAATACTGGGCAGGTTTAATGCCCATGCCAGGTTAAGACCAAGATATTCAAGGTTTGCGGCATGAAAATAAAACATGAAATGGTACCTCATTGTACCGTCAGGATAGTGGGGGTATTGGGCAGGAAAGTTCTGGCCTAAGGAAAAGTTTCTTATAACGGGAAGGTGCGCGCCAAAATCACTGAAAGCTGAAATACCGGCTCTGATAATATTTCCGTCCATGTAAAGGGAGCGGAAGATAAAAAAGCTCCAAAAGGCGGATGATAAAAGAAAAATAAACCATTCAGAAGAAGTAAGGGAAAATTTGAAACCATATTTTTTTAACTCACGCAGCCATTTTTTAAGTTTTACCCGGTTTATAAAAAGCATGGTGCTGACAGAGACAATCACAATTAAAAAAGTAAAAAGATTGGCAAGGAACAAAGGGTTTTCATTATTTTTAAACATTACCGCCAAAAAATATGTTATCCATGAGAGAATCAAAGTACCGGTCAAATAGGAAGCAGGCATGAATATAAAAGCTTCCGTTACCGGTTTTCTATTTCCTGTAAGTGGCTCAAGCCTGAATTTTATATATGGCATTATAGTTAATATAAGCCCGGCCCCAAATGAAAATGAAGCGATGATATAAAGAACAGCCACCATTTCAAACCCTCCATAAACTG
Organism: Clostridiaceae bacterium; assembly: GCA_012727625.1. Classification (GTDB taxonomy): domain Bacteria; phylum Bacillota; class Clostridia; order DSM-8532; family DSM-8532; genus JAAYGP01. Next base: position 8,154 of record JAAYGP010000324.1, on the reverse strand, counting down.
TTGGATATAGCAATCCGGGATGATTTGCTGAAAGACAAAACTCCATATCAGGCAGAAAAAACCTGTACAGCAGAAAAATAGCTGTAAAATCGTATTAAATATATACTGTTTATTACATCAATTTAATTATATCAACGGGCTGTTTGTTATGCAATATTAATTACGCTGTTAATGTTAAGATGTTACTGTCGTGTCAGGGAATGAAACAACCTGAACGTTACTGTTCATATCCTGATTCAGTTACTGATTAGTTCAGATATTGTGCAATAGCCAAAACAAGAGCTTCATTTGCAAGAGCTGGTAAGTTAAAGCTCAGGCAAGCCGAAACTCGCAAAAATCCATATGGAAATAATAATGTATGTTGCATTTTTGCTCAAACAGTCAGCTTGCTATTCCTCGCTTCTCTTTATACATCTCTAAGCTTCATTCGGCTAAAGTTTCCTCCTGTTGCACAATATCTTTATACAGAACCTGTAAACAGTAACCGTCATTGCTCATTATCCGGGGCAGCTTTGGCAGGACCTGAATCAGGTCAGGGTGTGAACAGTAACACCTGAACATGTCCGCAACCTGAAAATTCCGCAGAAGGCTTGAGTATTTTTATGGGAATTGATATAATTATTATCTGCTAAGTATTATGTCTTCCCTTTAATGGTGACTTTTACAAAGACAATTTATCTGGCATAATAGAATTTGATTTTTTTGACATAATAATCAGAAATAAAACATCGAATATGAGAGTCAATCCTGAATATTGCAACTTTTATAAGTAAAACTGGATTTACAAAGCCGGAGGGCAGTATGAAAAATAAAATACCTTATATTCTTTTAGTAATAACAGCACTTTTTTGGGGAATCATTTTAAGGACCGAGTTTACTTATATTCTCATTTGGTGGGGAGTTATACTTTTAATTGGTCTGCTTTTTATGCCGTTGTCAAAGAAGATATTCCCTGATTTTACAGACAAAGGTTATTTGTTTTCAAAAATAATCGGTATAGCCATATCATCATACGTTCTATGGCTGTTTTCGTTTTTCAGGATTATTCAAATAAACTTCCTGGGTTGCTGGAGTGTTGTTTTGATATGCGGAATAGCAGTTTGGGCTCTTCTGTTCAAAAAAGAAGAAGATGCGGCTTCCGCTCTTTTCAATAGTGATACAATAATGTGGGCAGCCACCGGCGAGGTTATTTTCCTGTTTTCATTGTGTTTCTGGTCATTTCTCAGATGCTTTAATCCAAAGGTGGAAGGCCTTGAAAAATTTATGGATTACGGTTTTGTAAACAGTATTCTGACAACAGGATATATTCCTCCAAATGATATGTGGTTTGCGGGAGAACCACTTAATTATTATTATTACGGCCAGTATGCAACTGCTTTCATAACCAGGCTGACAGGTATAAGAACGGAAATTACCTATAACTTAATGATGGCCACTCTGTTTGCTTTCAGCATGGCACTTTCCTTTTCAATTGTTTCAAATATGCTGAAAGGTTATGGCGTTAAGAAAAACAGCCAGGTTATTGCCGGAGGGCTTCTTGGTTCCATGCTGGTATCCCTGGGAGGAAATTCCCATTCATTCTTTTATGGTTTTCTGCCGAAATTGGCAGGCAGCAGTGACAGATACTGGTTTCCTGATGCAACCCGATATATCGGATATAATCCTGATACAAACGATAAGACAATACATGAATTCCCTCTATACTCCTTTGTCGTTTCTGATTTGCATGCTCACGTGGTAAATATGATTTTTGTTTTAACTGTCATTGGTATTTTTCTTGCTGTTTTAAAAAAGCTCCAAAAAAGATCCGATGAGGGCTGGCACAGGAAGAACCCCTTAATGGCCTGGTTTTTCCCCGAGTTAATAATTATCGGCCTGTTTATCGGTATATTCCAGATGTCTAATTTCTGGGACTTTCCCATTTACCTGACGGTTTGCCTCTTTACATTAATTTGCGCAGGGATCAGAAGCTATGAAAATTCAATAAAGTTCGCAGGCGGAATTGCATTACGTTTTCTGTTTGTGATTATTATGTCCTTTATATTTGCCCTGCCTTTCAACCTCATATTTGACACAATAACAACGTCGATACGGTTTACAACCGACAGGTCTTTGCCGCACCAGCTGTTGGTATTATGGGGATATCAATTGTTGCTTGTTATCATTTTCTTTGCTTTTATATTCTTTTTTGAGCAGAATATTAAATGGAGAAGAGAAAAAGGCAAAGCGCGGGAGAGATTGCGCAAAGAATTGACATTGGTAAAAAGAGTGCGTAATGTGCTTCAAAACAGTCCCATTGAGGATGTTTTCGCTGTAATCCTTTGCGTTTCAGCTATCGGACTTGTGATCATACCCGAGATTGTGTATGTAAAGGACATATATGAAGCATCTCATAAAAGGGCAAATACAATGTTTAAACTTACATATCAGGCATTCATAATGTTTGGACTTGCATGCGGTTATATTGTTATCAGGATCAGACAGTTTTTTGTCAGGGATTTGAAAGTCAAGGTGGCTTTGGCTGTTTCGGTAATAATCTTGTTTTTGCCTATGGTATACCCTTTCTATGCGATTCCAAGCTGGTATGCCAAATTGGATCCGGAGCAGTTTCAAAGCCTTGACGGTCTTGAATTCTTAAAAAGGGAATATCCGGATGATTACGCTCTTATCGAATGGCTAAGAGAGAATATCGAGGGGCAACCGGTTGTCCTTGAGGCGAATGGTGACAGTTACACATACTATGGCAGGATTTCCATGGCGACAGGTTTGCCGACTATACAAGGCTGGTTTGTTCATGAATGGCTGTGGAGAGGAGATCCGGTTCTTGTTCGGGAAAGAGTTGACGAGGTTAAGACAATATACGAGTCGGAAGATATAAATGATACTGTTAAGATTCTGTCAAAGTATAACGTAGAGTATATTGTAATAGGAAAACTTGAGCGTCAGGCATTTGAAAACCTGAAGGAAGACAAGCTGCTGAGCCTGGGTGAGGTAGTCTTTGAAAAACCGGAGATTAAGCTGATAAAATTGAGAAGATAATCAGGACTTAATGTTCCCGGCATCTGTTATACCTTTACATAATTAACCGTTAATGTTCATAGCATGTGTCTTTTGGATACAGTGCAATAAAAGGAAACTTCAGCTGGACAAAGTTTCCTGTTTTCCTGCCTCACAATATCCGGGGGATTCTGGCGGCAATTGAATAAGGGGCGGGTGTGAGCAGCAATAATTAAGTATATCGGGACAAGATACCAGGTAATATGAAAAAGCAGAAAAAAAAGCACATTTATAATATGTACTTATGAAATTATAGCAATATTAATATTTGTGCTTTTAAAATAAATTAATTTGAAATTAACTCAAACAACATCTATTATTAAAAGGAGGAACAAAATGAAAAAAAGTTAATGAATGTTGTCTTGTTTAAAGTATATCACAGGTAAGATAATATTTCCATTAAGATATAATTAAAGTTATGAACAATTCGTGAACAAATCACTGATTTCGTAATGGTTTGGTAATTTTTTGAATACTACACTTCAACTAGGCTTTTGTTTCCGCTACTGCACAATATATGGCCTGTCAAGTAACTGTATTGGGGTGTGTGCTGTAACTTCTGAAATAATCAGGAGTTTTATGGCCTTAAATATGCTTTGCATTTTTATAAAGATTATATTATTATTAGGTTAATCGGAAAGCGAAAGAGGGATACATATGACATATAAAAGTACCCGCGGAGGCATGAGTGGTGTTACTGCCGCGGAAGCTATAAAAATGGGAATCGCTCCTGACGGGGGGCTTTTTGTTCCGGAAAGCAAGGTTACTGTTGATCTTGATTTTATAAATGAGCTGGTTGATTGCTCATACCTGAAGCGGGCTGAAAAAATTCTGTCCCTGTACCTTGATGATTATGCAGGGGAGGAGCTTGCTGACTGTATAAGCAAAGCATACGGTGACAAGTTTTCAAACAGCGAAATTGCCCCTGTTGTTGCCATAAATGAGCATTTGCATATGCTTGAACTATGGCATGGTCCAACTTGTGCCTTTAAGGACATGGCCCTTCAGATATTACCTCATTTTCTGGTAAAGGCGATTAAAAAAACAGGTGAAAAGGCGGAGATTGTCATATTGGTTGCTACATCGGGGGATACCGGAAAAGCTGCTTTGGAGGGCTTTGCTGATGTTGAGGGAACGCGGATTGTAGTATTTTATCCCAATGGCGGAGTCAGTGAAATGCAGCGTTTGCAGATGGTAACCCAGAAAGGCGGCAACACTGATGTAATTGCTGTTAACGGGAATTTTGACGATACGCAGAACGGTGTTAAGAAGATATTTACTGATGAAGCGTTAAAAGAAAAACTGGAGCGGAAAGGTAAAAAGTTCTCCTCTGCTAATTCCATTAACTGGGGGAGACTGGTGCCGCAGATAGTTTACTACTTTTCTGCCTATGCTGATCTTATAAAGAAAGGCGGCATAAAAGCCGGCGAAAAAATTAACTTCGTGGTCCCGACAGGAAATTTCGGAAATATCCTTGCAGCCTGGTATGCGATGGATATGGGGCTTCCCGTGAACAGGCTTATATGTGCCTCCAATCAAAACAACGTTTTAACCGATTTTATAATTAACGGTGTATACAACAGAAAGCGGGACTTTTACAAAACTATATCCCCGTCCATGGATATCCTTATTTCAAGCAATCTTGAAAGACTACTGTTTGAACTGAACGGAAAAAATTCAGACCTTGTTTCAGAGTGGATGCGCGAATTAACAAAAAAAGGCGAATACAGGGTGGACGGAAGAACAAAGGAACGGATACAGAAAGTTTTCTGGGGCGGGTATTCAAATGATGATGAAACAATTGCCAGTATCCGCAGCGTATATCAGGAAAGTGGTTATTTGATGGATACTCATACTGCTGTTGCCATGGATGTCTACGACAAGTATGTGATTTACAGCCGTGATCTGACGCCAACGGTCATTGTTTCAACTGCAAGCCCGTTTAAATTTAACAGAAGCGTCGCAAAAGCGCTGTTTGGCGATAAAATTAAAAATATGTCCGAATTTGAGCTTCTTTCTCTTTTATCCCGGGAAACTGGATGGGATATCCCTGCAGGGTTGAAAGATTTAAACAAAAAGGAAGTATTGCACAAAAAAGTTTGTGAAAAAGACGGTATGCCTGATGCCGTTATGGAAATTCTTCTGAATGATTAATGAAATTTCAGTGAAACTCTGCAATATTTAATAAAAAGGTGGTTATGATATATGGCAGATTCCGGTTATGCGGTTACTTTAGGCAGAATTATCAGCGAATTCGGGCTTGAAGAGCTGAATCATGTTCCAGGGGCTCATGATATTCTTGTCCGTACTTCAGATATAAACAGGCCGGGTTTGCAGCTTGCGGGTTTTTACGAGTATTTCGGCTCCGACAGAATTCAGCTGATGGGTAATGTTGAGATGACTTATTTGGAAAATCTGACATATGATGACAGATACGCAAGCTTGCTTACGTTTTTCAGCAATGAATTTCCCTGCGTCATTATTTGCCGCGGAAAAGAGCCTTTTCCTGAGATGGTGGAACTTGCCACACAATATGGCAGGCCTCTGCTCAGGACACAGGAGGGGACCTCCAGGTTTGCAAGCTATTTAATATATTATATGAATGTTGAATTAGCCCCCAGGATTACAAAGCATGGAGTTTTGGTAGAGGTTTACGGTGAGGGGGTTTTAATGCTTGGCGAAAGCGGTGTCGGTAAAAGCGAAACCGCGCTGGAGCTGGTTAAGCGCGGCCATCGGCTGGTTGCCGATGACGTTGTTGAAATCAGAAAAGTGTCCAATAAAACCCTGGTTGGCAGCTCGCCTGACATAATCAGGCATTTTATTGAGATCAGAGGGGTCGGAATTCTTGATGTCAAAAATCTGTATGGTGTCGGTTCAATAAAAATGACCGAGGGAATAAATCTTGTTGTCCATATGGAGCTATGGGACAATAAAAAGCAATATGATCGCCTTGGAATTAACGATGAATTCACGGAGATTCTGGGCCTTAAGATCCCATCCCTGACAGTGCCGGTAAGACCCGGAAGAAACCTTGCGATCATAATTGAAGTTGCCGCCATGAACAACAGGCAGAGAAAGATGGGATATAATGCAGCCAGGGTTCTTAATCAGAGAGTAATGAGGGAGATTGAAAGAAATTCAATGAATAAGATAGAAGACGAATAGTATATATTAATAGGTTCATAAGGTTTGTACCCGGGAGTGGATTATGAGTGCATTTGATTATGATGATATAATTGTATGTCTTGAGGATATTGTAAAAAAAGAACGGATCAAAACCAATGTCCCCATGAAAGAGCATACAACAATGCGTGTGGGCGGAATGGCAAAAATAATGGTTTTGCCTGAAAGTTGTAATGAAATAGCAGGCATAAAGAAGCTGCTGACAGAAAAAAAAGTACCGCATTTTATCATGGGAAACGGCTCAAATCTGGTAGTGGCGGATTCCGGTTATTCCGGAGTTATAATAAAGCTTTCCGATAATTTTTCCGGTATTTCAGCTGAAAGAGATGAGATAACAGCATTGGCCGGTACAAACATAGCGGCTGTTTCCAATGCCGCTTTAAAACATTCACTTTCAGGTCTTGAATTCGCAGCGGGTATTCCCGGGACAACAGGAGGGGCTGCTACCATGAATGCGGGGGCCTATGGACATCAGATGGAGGATGTTATAACTGAAACCTATTGTATTGATGAAAATGGTGAATCATGTGTTTTAGCCGGCTAGGATCACGAATTCGGATACAGAACAAGCATTATTCAGAAAAACAATCTTATTGTCCTGAAAGTAAAAATGAAACTTGTTCATGGGGATCAGGAAGAAATAAGGGGAAAAATGAATAACTATAACTGCCTGAGAAGAGAAAAGCAACCGATTAACCTTCCCAGCGCGGGTAGTGTTTTTAAACGCCCTGATGGGAATTATGCGGGAAAGCTGATTCAGGAGGCGGGTCTCAGAGGTTTTAAAATCGGAGGGGCACAGGTTTCCGAAAAACATTGCGGATTTATTGTCAATACGGGAAATGCCACAGCCACAGATGTTATAAATCTTATTGAGTACATTAAAGACAAAGTTTTTGAAAACAGCGGCATTATGCTGGAGCAGGAAGTGAAAATACTCGGAGGATAAAGAAATGCAGTTTTTAATAATTACCGGAATGTCAGGCGCCGGGAAAACGTTATGCGTTAAGTATTTTGAAGACATAGGCTTCTTTTGCGTTGACAATCTTCCACCGTCTCTTATTCCAAAGTTTGCTGAATTATGCCTCCAAAGCCGGAATAAAATGGGTAAAATTGCTCTTATTATGGATATACGCGGAGGCACAATGTTTCTTGATCTGTTTCCGGCTCTTGAATCCCTGGCCTCTTATGGAATATCCTATAAAATCCTTTTTTTAGAAGCCCAGGACTATGTTCTTGTGCAAAGGTTCAAGGAAACAAGGAGGATGCACCCTTTATCCCCGGAGGGTCGTATTCTGGACGGCATTGTTGAGGAACGAAAAATACTGCAGCCGGTTAAGGAAAAAGCCAATTACATCATAGACACATCAAACCTTAACCCAAGACAGCTGAAACAGGAAATTCATAATCTGTTCGTAGAAGGCAGGCCTTATTCAGGCCTTATTATCAGTATTACGTCTTTTGGCTTTAAATATGGCGTGCCCATAGACTGTGATCTTATTTTTGATGTTCGTTTTATCCCGAATCCCTTTTATATTGAGGAACTGAAGCTTTTAACCGGAAACAATAAAAAAGTGGAAGAATATGTTATAAGCTTCAGTGAAAGCAATATTTTCCTGGCAAAGCTTGTGGACATGCTTGATTTTCTTATACCAAATTACATCAGGGAAGGAAAGAATCAGCTTGTCATAGGCATAGGATGTACAGGAGGAAAGCATAGATCAGTCACGATAGCAAACAGGCTGTACAATACGTTAAAAACAAAAAACAGCAGCGTGATTCTTGAACACAGGGATATAGAAAAAGACAACAGGAGAATGAAAAATGAAGCCTTTTAAATTTTTAACGGCGACGTTTAAATACAGTAAGTGGATTTTTGACGGAATAACAGGTCTGATGATGCTTATAGCCGGTGTG
>JAAYGP010000323.1 GCA_012727625.1 Clostridiaceae bacterium | reverse complement strand
CATCAAGGCCGGACATTGCATATTGCTTTGGGTTTGTAAGCTGATAGATGCCATGATTGATTTGAAGCTTTTTGGTGAATTGGGCGGGAATCCGGGAATAGGCAAGAATATTTCCCATATCATCCACTATCCATATTAATGAGGAGGTGTTGTTTGCCACCACCTCCAGCATGTTCTGGAATATAATAGAGGAGGCTGCATCCATTCGGTTGTCAACCAAAATGCCCAGAGCCGAGCAGATACGTTCTCCGTATATATTCAGCACTTCAGAGCGTTGGTTTATGACATAACGGTTCAATGACGCATTGAATAATATGGCAGTAAGACTAAAGCATAAAAATAACGCGACAATAAATATAAGTATCATCTTATGAAATATCGTACGGAACATTATTTCACCTCAAATTTGTAGCCCACTCCCCACACAGTTTTCAGTTGCCAATGGGTGTCAGGAGGATCCAGCTTCTCCCTGAGCCGTTTAACATGAACATCAACCGTACGAGTATCTCCGTAGAAATCAAAGCCCCACACCTTTTCCAAAAGCTGCTCCCGGGTAAACACCTTGTTGGGGTTTGATCCCAAAAAAAACAGCAGCTCAAGTTCCTTGGGCGGTAATTCAAGTTCCTTGCCCCGGATTCGTATTGTGTAATTTGATTTGTTTATAACCAGCCCCGGAAAAATAAGCTGCTCCTGCTCCGTATCCTGTCTTTCATACCGGCGCAAAACAGCTTTAACCCTCGCAATCAGTTCCTTGGGTTCAAAAGGCTTTACAACATAATCATCCGCACCCAATTCCAATCCCAATACCTTGTCAAAAGTTTCATCCCTGGCTGAAAGCATTATAATAGGAATGCTGCTGAATTTGCGTATTTCCCTGCAAACCTGCCAGCCATCCATACCGGGCAGCATAATATCCAGTATGACCAGATTGGGAGTAAACTCCCTGAAAACTTCAAGAGCTTCTTTACCATTATATACAGCCCTGCTTTCATAGCCTTCCTTGTCAAGATACAGCATAACCAGCTGACAAATATTAGCGTCATCATCAACTACAAGAATACGTGCTTTACTGCTCATAATTACCCCTAACAGCCTTATTAAACCGGCACATTATTATTTTGTTTATTAAAGGACTCACCGCTACCGGAATTGAAGCTCACTTCCCGTGATTGTCCTCGATAATATTATCCATTATTCTTTTTAAAATTTCAAGTAAGGGTGTACAAGCGTTTTTGGTCTCTTAATTATGGCATCAGGCGACACAGTATTATTGCTGAAATGATACCTGCAAGCCCGGCAATCATGGCGACCCACAATGTATATCTGGAGTCTTTTACTCCAATTGCCCCATAATACACTGCGACAGTGTAAAAAATAGTTTCCGTTGAACCCATCATTACAGATATTGTTCTTCCTATGTAACTGTCGGGGCCATATTCCTTTAATTGCTGGTTTAAAATAGCCAGGGAAGCGCTTCCCGAAACAGGTCTTAATAGTGCCATGGGTAATATTTCTTCAGGAATTCCAATGAAATCGGCAACAGGCTTCAGCAACAGAACAAGCATATCCAAAGCACCTGATTCTTTCAGAATATTAATTCCAAGCAATATGCCAATTATTACAGGCAATATTTTAACGGTTGTTGTCAAGCCATCTCTGGCTCCATCAACAAAAGCATCAAATACAGGTATATCTCTTGATACACCCAGAATTAATATTAATGCTATTAATGCCGGTATGGCAAATCCGGAAAACCATCCTATCGCAAAAATCATATTAACCTCCGCTTTTTATCAAGAGCCCTGAAAATGTAATAGAAAATCAAAGCAGTTAATGTGGACATGGATGAAGAAATCCATATATGCGGTAGAATCCCCGACGGATCTGCCGACCCCGCGGCACTTCTTAACGCAATTACATTGGTGGGGATAAACTGAAGGCATGATGCGTTTATAACCATAAATAATATCATGGAATCGGTTGCTGTGTCTTTTTTCTTATTTAACTTCTGCAGTTCCTCCATAGCTTTTATGCCCAGTGGTGTTGCTGCGTTTCCAAGACCAAGAAAATTCGCAGAGAAACATAACAGAATTGCTCCCATTGCATTCCGGTTTTCCGATACCTCAGGGAACAATGCCGAAAACAAACCTTTGGAAAATCGGGTTATAACCGTAATAAGCCCACTTCTTTCCGCTATTTTCATGAGTCCTGACCACATGCACATTATACCCAGTAATACCGCACACAGGCTTACTCCTTCTTCAGCACTTGATATTACTGCCTGCGTAACTTCATCCAGCCTGCCTGTAATTGTACCCCAAAGAACACCAAGTAAAATCATTCCAAGCCAAATGTAATTTAACACATGCCTCACCATTCTGGTTGTTAATAATAAATATATATGAGTTTTGTCCCGGATAAATGAAAATTAGCCCGGAATTTTAATGAAACAGTAATAAAATTTTTTAAAATTTTATTGAACTTCTTGGTTACAACCACTAAAACATGGGTAATAATAAAAAAGTAACTATATGTTCTAAGCTGCATCGCACCATAGTTTCTCTGCATTACACAATATCTTAT
>JAAYGP010000322.1 GCA_012727625.1 Clostridiaceae bacterium | reverse complement strand
CCTCCAACAGAGTGTATAAATGTAAAAATTATACAAAATTAAAGAAAGGAGAACCTAACTTAGAAAAGCTAAAAAATTGTCTTGACAAGTGGGGGCATTATAATAAACCCGTGTGATATCATTGAGAATAATCAAAGCGCTGAAATCATAAAAAAAGAGGGTTTTAAGATTGAATTTACGACCAATCAAAGCATTAAAGAGCTTAATTCTTTTTTTGAACAGATAATTTTTTTGAAAAGCCTGGAGTTAGAAGAATTTAACTCATCCAATGCCGCTAACGATGATTTTGGCAAATTATCTGAATGCATGGCAACTGAAAAGAAAGCCGTATCTGCCCAATCTGACTCGCAAACGGAAAGGGAAATTGCCAGGTCCAATCTTAAGCAAAATATGATAAGTGTTAATGTCGCCAAGCTGGACAAGCTTATGGATATCGTTGGTGAGCTTGTAATTTCGGAAGCAATAGTAATTCATAATCCTGAGCTTAAGGGGCTTCAAGCTTGACGGGTTTTACAAGTCAGCAAGGCAATTGCATAAAATAATCGGGGAGCTTCAGGATATTGTCATGTCTATACGGATGGTTCCGTTATTTGTTACTTTTCAGAAAGTGCACAGGATTGTAAGGGATATGAACCATAAGCTCCAAAAGGAAGTCAGGCTTGAAATAAGTGGTGAAGAAACTGAAGTCGACAAAAACATAATAGAACATATTTCAGATCCGTTGATACATTTAATCAGAAATGCAATAGATCATGGAATTGAATCATCCCGGGAAAGGGAGGAAAAGGGTAAGCGCAAAATTGGCAGTATATGCCTTGAGGCAAAAAATGCCGGTAGTGATGTGTGGATTACCGTTAAGGATGACGGAAGAGGGCTTGATAAGGATAAAATTCTTAAAAAAGCCTATGAAAAAGGAATAACAAACAAACCGGAATCAGAATTAACAGAGAGGGAAATTTTCTCTTTCATTCTTTTGCCAGGCTTTTCAACCAGCGAAAACGTAACAGAGTTTTCAGGCAGAGGAGTCGGGATGGATGTAGTTGTAAAGAACATTACAAAAATCGGCGGAACTGTTTCTGTTGACAGCGTTGCGGGAAAAGGCACGACAATTACCATAAAAATACCACTAACCCTGGCAATTATTGATGGAATGGTTATACAAACCGGCAACACCAGGTTCATTATTCCCGCTGTTTCAATTATAGAATCATTCAGAGCTGATGATGAAAATATTATAAAAGACACAAACGGTAACAGGCTGCAGGCATTATGCAGGTCAACCAGGGCATTGAGCAGGTATCGGATGTTGTGCAGAACAACTCCGCAACTGCTGAAGAAAATGCTTCCGCAAGTCAGGAACTGTCAAGCCAGGCGGATATTCTTGAAAACACGGTTGCAAGATTCATTTTGAAAAGACAAAATCAGCAAATCAGCAACAATAGCAACACTAATTCGATAAAACCGGAAATTGCGAAAGCGCTTGAGGAAACTTCAGTAAAAGGTAAGGCAGGAACATTGCCAAGGGGAAGAAAAAAGGCATTAAAGGCAGAGCCTGCAACAGTGCAAATAAATCTGAGCGACAGTGAGTTCGGCAAATATTAACGATACGCTTTCTTCAGCCGGAATTTAAAACGGCTGTACGGACAGGGATACTAAATTATGTATCCCTGCTTTTTTTATCATTATGGTTTTTATTAGCATTGAATCAGGATTTTCCACCTTTCAACTACTTGATTTACGGCAGTAAGAGTTTAATTCAGTGAAAGCGTCGTAATTGGGAAAAATTATTACATGAATAATATATGGATGGGGACGGAAATGAGTGTTATTTGAACAGTTTTTTTTGCTGGCTTTTCAAAAGGTCAGCAAATATTTCCGCAGGGACAGGTTTGCTGAAATAATATCCTTGTACACCAAAGGTTTTAAATTTTTTAAATGTTTTGAATTCAAGCGAGCGTAACACTTCCAGTTGTTCACGTGTCTCCACGCCTTCAGCGACTACTTTCAGGTCCAGCGCATGAGCCATCGCAAAAAGGGCGTATATTACGGATACGTCATTTTGATCCTCTGCGATGTTACGAACAAATAGTTTATCGATTTTTATCATGCTTATGGGAAACTTTTTCAGATAATTCAGGGATGAATAACCAATTCCAAAATCATCGACAATTAGCGTTATACCAATTTCATTCAGGCGGTTCAAAAGTGATATTACCATATTTGTATCTGCCATTGCAGCACTTTCGGTTATCTCAAGCTGCAGGTAACAACTCTGAAGTCCTGTTTCCCTTAGAATATCAATTACCATATCAACAAGGTCAGGCTGCTGAAACTGTATGGGAGAGAGATTAACAGATACGGGAACGGACGACAGCCCCATTCTTATCCATTGACTGTTCTGACGGCAGGCTGTTCGCATAACATACTCCCCAATTTTGATTATATGGCCGGTCTCTTCAGCTATTGGTATAAACTCCATTGGAGAAATAAGGCCAAATTTCGGATGAAGCCATCGTACCAGTGCTTCAATGCTTATTATTCTGCCAGTGTTTACATCAACAATAGGTTGGTAATAAACAACAAACTCATTATTCTCAACAGCGTTATGCAGGTTGTTTTCAAGCAGAAGTTTTTTTGAACGTTCCATTCCAAGTGAAAGGGAATAAAACTGGCATTTGTTTTTGCCCTTGCTTTTTGCGTGGTACATGGCTATATCAGCATTTTTAATTAATATTCCGACATTTTTCCCGTCCCGGGGGAATATGCTAACACCCATACTTGCTGTAATTGATAATTCATTTGATCCGATTTTGTATTTTCCCTCAAAGGCCTTTTGTAATTTTGCAATAACCTTGTTAACATCATCAATGGAAACAACATTTTCAATTACGCATAAAAATTCGTCATTGCCCAAACGCGCGATAACATCGGTGTAACGGATTGACGCCTTAAGCCTTTTTGCTGCCTCAATGAGAATTTTATCTCCCGTATCATGGCCATATGTGTCGTTTATAACTTTAAACCTGTCAATGTTAAGAAGTATCACAGCAACAATGCTATCATCAATGGCTGCTTTTTCAATCGCGTTTTTAAGAGTCAGATTAATCGTATAGCGGTTTGGAAGATTTGTAAGGTAATCATGCTGGGCAATATGCTTCAGGGTTTTTTCCGCGGTTTTTTTATCGGTTATGTCTCTTGATACAATAATGTAGCCAACCAAAGCATTATTTTCATCCCGGTATTCTGAAGCTGAGAAAGAAATCGGTATGATTGAACCATCAGAAGCCAGAAAGTGCGTTTCGAGATTTCTGACCGTGCCGTTCTTAAGAAGTTCTGCTGTGATATTTATATCCGGATTTTGATCTTCCGCGAATAAACAAACAATGTCTTTCCCTGCAAGTTCCTCTTCCTTATAACCTAATAACCTTACAGTCTCATTATTAACGGACAGGATTTTTAAGTCCGAATCTACAAGTATAACCGAATCAGCCAGTGTGCTGAGAATTTTTTCAGCAGCCACTGATGGGGTCAGAACCATTAGTTTATATTTTAAAGTGGCATACCATGCGCTTATCGTTCCGAATACAGCCGCGGCGGGAATAATCATAAGCCACTGGAAACTATTGAGTAAAATAGCAAACACACCGGAATAAAACCCTAAAAGCAGCGAAACTGTGTAGGGAACAATTATTATGGTTGATTGTTTCTTCTCAAACCTGTATTTTAATTCTGATTTCCATAGCAATAATATAATAACAACGGCAGTCAGATAGCAAAAATGCACAAGTAAATAATAGCATAACCAGTAATCAATAATAATGGTTATGCTTTTTTGTCCCAGGTTGTCAAAAACAAATTCCTTAATGATTAAATCGCGGGTGAAAAAGGCAATCACTAATACACAATGGGGTACATAGAAAAGTATACGGTTTCTGCATTTATCAAAAAAAGCGGATCGTCCGGTGAACAAAATATAAAAATGCAATATAAATGCAGAAAAGAAAGACTGGCTGACAGTGCTGATTTTATACCATATCATGCTCAGTTCATTTGTTTTGGAGTAAATAATAAAAATATTGCTTATCACCCAAATTATTATTGAAACATAAGAAAGGGTAAAAAGCCGGGTTAAGTATAATTTAATCCTGAACCGTAAGATATGTATCAGCAGGGAACAGTATATTATCAAAACAAGTGTAAGAACTATGCTAACCAAATCCATAAAATAAGGTTCACCCTTTCGTAGTAACCTTATATTTTATATATCGACGTATAAAAACAAATTTTTAGTAACATATAAATTATTTGCAAGTTTCGGGCCTGCAACCTCCGGCGGGTTGTTTGAAACCTCTGACTGCGGTATGTTATAATTATCCTGAACAAAGCAAGGAGCGTAAAAAGCAACTTGATTTTATGTGAACCATTTTATATGAAATTATCCAAGACAAATTGCAAAGTGAGGGTCAGCTGATATGGATCTTCGTGATATTACCATTACAGACAGTGAATTTCGCCAGTTATCGACTTTTATTAAATCCAATTATGGCATAAATCTTAAGGAAAAAAAACGTACTTTGGTAATCGCCCGTCTTTATAACATACTGAAAGACAACAATTTTCAAAGCTTTTCAGAATATTTCGATTATGTTCGCTCTGATAAAACAGGAGAAGCACTGAGCACACTGATAAACAAAATTACCACGAATCATACATTCTTTATGAGAGAGCCTGAACATTTTGATTACTTAAGAAACACTGTTCTTCCCTACCTGAAAAAAATGTGCAAAACAGGGATATCGGGATATGGAGCGCCGGATGTTCAACAGGGGAGGAGCCCTACACAATAGCAATGATTATTGATGAATTTTTTGCTGATGATAAAAAATGGTGGGATACCAGAATACTTGCCACGGACATTTCGGGAAAAGTTCTGGAAAAGGCAGGATTAGGAATATACAGCAGTGAAAGTTTATCCTATGTTCCCGTAAGATGGCGGAATAAATATTTCAGGAAACATGGAGAGAATACCTATATTATTGATGACAGAATAAAGAAGGAAATAATATTCAGAAAATTTAATTTAATGGAGGATATTTACCCGTTAAGAAGGAAATTTCACGTAATTTTTTGCAGAAACGTGATGATTTATTTTGACAAAAACACAAAAGACAGATTGGTGGAGAAATTTTATAATTTTACCGAGCCCGGAGGGTATTTGTTTATAGGT
>JAAYGP010000321.1 GCA_012727625.1 Clostridiaceae bacterium | reverse complement strand
TACCTTTCTCCTGCAAGAGAAGATATTTTTGTCCGTCCTGTCATCAGAAACGAGTCGTTGAATTTGGTGAATTTTTATATGAAGAAGTGCTGTGTTCGGTACCACATCGGCAATGGGTTTTTAGTCCGCCAAAACGGTTACGGCTGTTTTTTCTGTATGACAGGAGCCTTCTGAGTAAATTGAGCCGATGTGCATGGAAGGTTTTATCCTGTTATTTGACAAACAGTGTATCCATGAGCTCCTCCATGCCCGGTGCTGTCATTTCGGTTCAAACCTTTGGCGATTTTCTTAACTTTAATACCCCAATAGGGTCTTTTTTACTAATTTAAAATATTGGTTTTAAAATTTATACCAACAATTAGCAGTTTATCATTTCTAGCACTGACTGAGTCTTCATACATGTTATAATATTTAGCTTCAGGTTTTAATTCTATAGATAATAAACAATTGTTGCCGTCTCTTTCGAGTATGACCTTATTTACATATGCATTATTTATGTCTTCAACTATTTTATTTGTTCTTTCGATATTGTCCAAATTAGTTTCCGTAAAAGATAGTAGTAATAAACTTTTGGATTCATCATAGGTTACCTCAGTATAAGGAGTACATGGATATGCTATAATAGGATATAGATCAAACAGAAGCATGATTCCGCTGTCTATTGTTTCAATATTTATAAGATCACGTCCACCAGCACCAATCTTTACAGGAGTATTAATATCAATATATAAAGCCTCAAAAGTAAATAAAAAATTGGATTCATCATCTACTATTTCAGGGTCGGTAATTCTTTTACATCTGACTAAATATGGAAAGTCCACAACATCTTTTATTAAATCCTTACCTGAAGAATTAATAAATAAAAATTCATTCTCATTAATGATTTCTTCTATTTTTACTATTCCATGAGTACGAACAAATTCAAAAGAGCCTGTGTCTTTGGAGTATAAATAAAATCTGGGCGGGAACTCAATTCCGATACTAACCTCTATCAAGGCAAATTCACCGTCTATACCCTTAAATTCTATTATATCCACTATTTCATATTTATTTTTGGAATTTCCTCGTTTGTTATTCAGTTTGGCGAAAACATCATCCATATAGGTTCGCATTTGATCACTTAATTCAAGTTCAGCGGAAATAGAAATCTGATCGGAATTATAATAATCTGTTGCTTCCGTTTGTTCTGAATATGTCACGCTGTTTCCTTTCTTATCGCATGCTTGAATGGTTAATACCAATAGAAACAAAATCGTATAATAAAATATATTTCTTCTCACGTCACACCTCCAAATTTATTACAAGTAGACCTGATTCGTTTGTAGCAACTAAATAGCATTAGCATAAATAAAAACTTCTTTATTTTAAAATTCTTGTAGTTAAATAATTCTTTTTTGTCTTAATTTTATTTATAAATGCTTTGATACTGTGCGATTCTTGATTGGTTATCGAATAATACTATCGTTACATTGAGTGTTGCAAGTCAAATAATTTCTTATGATAGATACCTTATAACTGAGTAATGCTTATTCCTCTTCAGACGCTGCCCATTGATCCAATTTTTCCATTGTACACTCAAGCGTCTTTTTACATATTTCAGGTAATTCTCCGCCAAAAGATTTTTCTGCTGCCTTATATCCCTGCTCAATAGCTGATTATAATTCATTAATCTTTGTTTTATCATTACCTGACACAGCTTTGGCAAATTCAAAAAGTCTATTGGCAGTATTTTCAATGCCATATTCTCCGTTGTCAGAAATAAGCCTTTGAGTCTATGCCCTTGTCTCGCCATCAATTTCAACCATTTTGCCTTCATTTGGCTTAAAGTTTGCATACTTAAAAGACAATCCCTGCTTCTTTAATAGCGCAAATTCTATATCATTTTAAACTTATCACCCGCTTTTTCGTCTACCTTGCTAATAAATGCCAAAACCGACGCCACCACTTCATAAAGCTCAAATGGAATTTCAGAACCGAATTTTAGCTTAACAAGGGCATCCGCAAGATGGGCATCCTCATACACGGGAATCTTTTCTTCTTTGGCTTTTTCAAGAATCTTTTCAGCAATTACACCTTTTCCCGAAGCCACCACTTTCGGAGCCGAATCCTCACCTGGCTTATAGGACAATGCCGCGGCTTTTTTAATATCTTTTTTCTTCATTCTTTATATCCTCATGTCAATTTTTTTGCTTTGCGGGTAAACAAGGTCGGATGCCTTTTTATTCGCATTAATAAGGTTTATTCCTTCCTCTCTCAATGAACACTTTATTTCATACAAATTGTATCCTTTTTCTTTAAGTGTGTCATACAAAGTTTTGTACTCTTCCTGCATAAGCCCGAAGTATCTTTCGTCTTCCGCCATTATACGGAGCATGACATTTTTGTTTCTGACATTGATGAACGCGCCCAGTGTACCAAGATTCACCGTTGTTAAAGACAAAAAGACAGAAAAATCATCCGGGTTGAGCTTCCCTTTTTTATTCCTTCTTTTCATTATATAAATTTCACCGTGGGTTAAATGCTCTTTTAACACCAGTGGAATTTGTGCATATGCTTCATAACTGATTATATCCTGAAAAAACTTAAGCGCTGTGTCAAGTTCGCGAACAGAAGCCTCAATCCTTTCCCTTTCAGGACTTGTTGATTTATTGAGGGCATTTTTAATTATGTAAAGCTTTCCCTCTGTGTCCCGTACCCATTTGTCTATCTTTGGGAGATTTGCCTCCGAAGACTTAACCGTATCCCTTTTTATAAGTTTTGACATTGAGCCGTTTATGATTCTTCTTGCCATCTCTATGGTTAAACCTGTGCCGGGAAGCTTTTCCTTCACTTTAAGCAGCAGATTTTTTATAATTCCTGATATTTCATCCTGCCTTGCCTTGTCTTCTGTAACAGGTTTGGGCAGTAATTGTTTCATTATGGCGTCAAAAGCTATTTCATCTTCAAATGATGTTTCGACATCCAAAAAGCTGAAGTCCCCTTTTGTTTCCATGCTGCCGGAAACATTCCCGCTAGTCCCTAATGCCGCTTGTTGGTTCTGAACATACTTAACACTTTGTATGCCGGCCCTGTCCGTTTTTATAATGCTTTCAAGAAGGGTATTTTTTATAAAATTATCAACAACGGATCTGATTGAAGCATCCAAAGTACCCGCATTGCCCTGATCCGAATAAAGCTTTATAATCTGATTAACAGAATCAGTTGTATCCAAATCCATAATAGCGTCATTTACCAAAAAACCTTCGGCTATTTTTATTATTGTTTCTTCGTCAAGGATATCTATATTTCCGATGGTACTCATCCATTCTTCATGGAAAATAAGCGTCTTGCCGAGAATACCGCGAAGTATCGGAAAATATTCCTGCTTGTGTGACATATTATTGTAAGCTAAAAAAACAGCCTGCCCAGGATCCTTAACCTGTTTGTCTGATATCAGCTTATATGCGTCTTTTATAGCATCAGCCCTTACTTCAATATCTGATTCCCGTATAGCCTTTAAAATATCCGAATGCTTGCTGTCAATGGGCAGTCCCAGTGACTTCAGTATAAGGGAAAGATTTTCTTTTGTATCTTTTTGCATTTCCCCGGGAATTATGTTTTTATCCTGCCTTACAAGAATCAATCCATCTTTTTCTTCAATTACTTCAAGATTTAATATATCGCCCAAAGAATATTGTCCGTCAGTGACAGTTCGCGCACTTATAATGCTGCCATCGGTAAGCCTCAGCAATAAAAGGCCGTTGTCTGCTGCGATTACCCGGCCCGTTAAAATATCACCTACGGAGATTTCGCCCTTATTAATCTGTGCCACAAGCTGTAATATTTGCTGCGACAAAGCTTCGTTAATCCTCATAAAGCATCATCCGCCATGCGTTTTTTAAAGCCTTTTTATAAAGCTTTTTCTATGTGTCGGGCATGCGCCGTATTTTCTTATTGCTTCAATATGCATCCGTGTCCCGTAGCCCTTATGCTGATTAAAGCCATATTGGGGATATTTTTTGTGTGATTCCTCCATCCATCTGTCCCTTGTCACCTTTGCCAGTATGGATGCGGCTGCCACGGAAGCGCTGAGACTGTCTGCCTTTGGGAGAGTCAGCTGCTCCGTTTCCACAGGAAGCTCCACAGCGTCAATTATCAGATAATCCGGACTATGTTTTAACTTTGAAACTGCAATTGTCATTGCTTTTTTTGTTGCGTTAAGGATGTTTATTTCATCAATTTCATCCGCCATTACCATGCCAATACCAAAATCAACAGCTTCTGATTTAATCAGGTCAAAGAGCTTGTCTCTTACTTCAGAAGAAAGCTTTTTGGAATCATTCAACTGCTCTATGAAACAGTTTTCCGGCAATATAACACACGCTGCCACTACAGGTCCCGCCAAAGGACCTCTGCCTGCTTCATCAATACCGCCAATGCGGATAAAGCCTTCCTTTCGGGCAGCCTTTTCATACCTGAACAAATTCCTTAGCCGTTCTTTTTCAACATTTTGCTTGTTAAGCTTTCTTATATATATATCGGCAAGCCTGGCAACAGAAACACCATATTCGGGTGTGATACCGCTAAGCCACTTAACAGCCTGCTCCAATGGCATATCCAGGGCTTTTTTCCTTATTGCCGCCAGGGTCATTCTATTACTCATTTTAAATAAACACCTCTTTATAACATATTAAATAAGAACAACTTTTTGTACTGCAGTAACTGTCAAAGGTGCTGTGCGACAAAGGATACATGCTTCACATATTTCACAGCATAAATATATTGACAGTATAAATAAATCAATACCTTTTAACAGCAACGTTTACAAATGTGCATATTAAAGGTGCCTTGAGCAAACAGTGAGGCAATTCCTTTGCTAACAAACATAAATATTCACTTAGCACTCTCATCCGTGTTAACCGGCTCTTCCAGCGTGATCCTGCCAATTTTTGCTCCGCGGAATTCATCCAGAACAATATTGGCGATTCTGTAGTAATCCACTTCTCCGCCCGATATCAGGCATCCTCTTTTCCTGCCAGCTTCTTCAATAATCTCCAGCCCTGTTTTGTTATCCAAATCAGTAAGCTTAAACCTGCTTTTAAGCTGCTCCGGATAAAGAACAGACAGCTTTTCCAACAGACAAACCGCCAGAGTGGCAACATCCATGATTTCGTCTTTAATTGCTCCTGTAAATGCCAGATTCAGACCTGTTTCTTCATCATCAAATTTTGGCCACAATACCCCGGGAGTATCCATTAACTGAATTTCACGATTAATCCGTATCCACTGCTTGTTTTTAGTTACTCCGGGCCTGTCTCCTGTGATGGCGGTGGCTTTTCCGGCTATTCTGTTTATGAAGGCGGATTTGCCAACATTTGGAATTCCAACCACCATAGTCTTTATGGGCCTCAAAATTCTGCCTTTCTCTTTTGCATTTTGAATTTTTTGCTCCATAATTTTTTTTAGCTTGTTAATAAGCTCCTTTGTTCCTTCTCCGGTTAAAGAATTTGTGTGAATTGCATCAATCCCTCTTTTTTTTAACCAGTCGCTCCAGAGTTTGTTTTTATCCGGATCTGCAAGATCACTTTTATTTAAAACTATAACCCTTGGTTTGTTCCTGGTTAATTCGGTAATGTCGGGGTTTTGGCTGCTCTTTGGTATCCTTGCGTCCAAAAGTTCGATTACAACATCCACCATTTTAATGTTCTCTGTAATCATCCGCTTTGTTTTAGCCATATGCCCCGGAAACCACTGGATGTTCATTTGTTTCCTCCATTTTTCCGATAATATTTATTTTCAGGCCAACAGTTAATATTTGGTTACTGTTCACATCCTGATTCAGTTACTGTTCAGGTCAGATATTGTGCGATAGCGGAGACAAGAGCTTCCTTCCATTGCACAATATCTTTTAACAGAACCTGTGAGCAGTAATAATATTTGTGTCATTCCCGGCAGCTTCATAAACCCATTGCTTACTGTAAAATTTGTTATCCGGATATCAGACCAAATATACAAGCTGCTTTAAAAACTGCCTGTCATATGTTTAGTTAAAGTTATTCTTCAAATCAGCAACACACTTACTCTTATATTATGAAAAAAACAACAAAAATAAAAGAGGACATTTCGTCCTCTTTATGATGGCAGTTATCTTCTTGCTTTAATATCTTCCTTAACCCTGGCAGCTTTACCTACCCTGTCACGCAGATAATAAAGCTTTGCTCTTCTGACTTTTCCTCTTCTGACAATTTCAATGTTGTCCACCAAAGGAGAATGAATCGGGAACACCCTTTCAACTCCAATACCGAAAGAAAGCCTTCTGACAACTATTGCACGGCGAATTCCTCTTCCATGCATACCGATAATATAACCTTCAAATATCTGAAGCCTTTCGCGGGAACCTTCCCTGACCTTAACGGCAACCCTTACAAAGTCACCAACCTTAAGATCCGGAACATTCTCTTTCATGTTTTCTTTTTCGAGTGTACGAATAATATCCATTTCAACTTCCTCCATATCATAGATGTTCATGCCTGTATACAATCGCTTCCTTATTTTTACAAAGCAGACAGACAGAGGACCATCCGTCGTATTCACGCCGTAACATTATAGCACAGGATTTCCGGTGTGTAAAGAGTATGAAAAAAAATGTTCTACTGAGAAGTTGCTATAAGCAGAATGACTGCTATGCTCTCTTATCAGTTTCATAAAAATATGGAAACCTACCTTTAGAAAATGGTGTTCTATAC
>JAAYGP010000320.1 GCA_012727625.1 Clostridiaceae bacterium | reverse complement strand
TCCCGCTCCTGAGCCGAATAGTATGTTACTTTCTGTTTGGTTTTATGAACAACGGTATCTGTAGAAACAAACGACTCCATGGCAATATTGAAAGTATGATCGCCTTCCCACAATGTATGGGGATAGAATAAAAGTTTGCTTGTTCCGTCCCCGTATATATTTATACCGGGATCGTAATCCTTCACTTCAATAATGGTATTCTGTCCTTGCGAAGTAACACTTGCTATTGTATATCCATGAACGCTTCCGTCCGGATGGGTTATTGTAATTGTCTTCCCGATTGCTTCCGCAGGGACCTGTGTATCAACAATAAAGGCATCCATGTTTGCGCCTTCGGCTTTTCGTATTGTGCCTACTACCTTGCCTGAGTAGCTGCCTGTATTGTCTGTAAATGTGTTTTCTCCAATTGAAACACTGTCTGCTTCCACAGTATATACACTTGCAACTGCGTCACCTAAATACCTTATAAATGCCATCTTTCCATTAAGAGTAATATTTTCAACTGTCAGTGGTACCGATGGATTTGAATTGCTTATGATAACATCGGTAACAATTACACCAGGTAGCGACGCGGATGGATATGTAATTTTCACGGCAACATCCTTCTCGTTTCCGGTATCAATCTTCTCGATTGAATTAATTTTTGCTGATGAGCCTGCCGCATATGGTTCCATCACGTTTACAAAAGTTGAATCCAGATTTGTGCCTTCACGACGTACAACCATTTTAGGCATATAAATCTTTGGTTCCTGATATATAGTGGCAGAAGTCAAGCCTGATGTTGACGGTGCTTTGCCGATAAAGAGCTGGGAACTGTCTCCTGCAAAGCCTGTAATTTTCATGCCGGCTTTTTCAGTTGTTCCATCGCTTGTATTCATTGTGATTTCATATTTTCCATCGGGAAGGTATGCTGATTTAACATCGCTTACCATCGCATAAGCGTAGTATAATTCTTCTCCGCCATATACTGCGCTTCCCTTATCAACTTCGCTTTCAGGTTCAGTTATTACAGTACCCTTCGGAAGAAGATATCCGTCGTTATAGTCTTCCATGGCTACATTAGCTGTAAAGGTTGATGACTGGCTCGTGCCATCGCCATTTAATGTATACTCATGGCAGGTTCCGCCACTGACCCTGAAAATATCAAGAATATAGGTGTCATCTGAACCTTCCATTTTTATATACCAGGGCTCTCTGCTATATTCATCCGTTATACCTGCATAAGCATTTGCCTGATTTGCTTTCATAACCTGGACCGTCTCGTCTATATCCGCATAAATCTCAATCTGGCCTCCATAGGTATTAAATGTTGAAGCATCCTGAGAGTTAACCAACACTGTGTTATGCACCAGGGTTGAAAGAGTCCACCAATGAAGCTGGGAATGGGTATATCCCAGATCCGGAAGCAACTCCTGTCCATGGCTCCAAAGGGCAAGACTTAATGGGTCAAAATGGTAGTGTGAACCATAGCCTGGCGCATAGGTTAAGTATAGTTGGCTTGTGTTGCTACCCTCCCCTTTGGACATTCTTGCAATATTTGCTGCCGGCAGCAGAATAGAACCCAGGTTCTGAGGCGTTCCTGTTGCTGATTCCCATGTATCCTGAATCGGGAAAGACCTTCCACTCGGATAAAGAACGGTATCTCTGATAAGGTTTGCAGCCTTTAATACGGGATAATGATCTCCCATATCAAGATTCTGCACATTCATTCCGGTTCTGGGTGAAATATATCCTGCCGGGTCAGAGTAGCCCCTTAAATAGTTAATTGTATCATTTATGCCGCTTAAACTCTGGGTATGATAGGACAATGTTACTTCTTTCCAGAAACCATCAAGCAGAAAACCATTCTTTGCAAACACATCAACCATATTCATTGCCTGGTGAACATAATCCGGTTCCCCCGAATTTCTGCCAAGAACAACAAGACCCTGCCAGCTTTTATAGTTCATATTATGGTGCTGATTGGGATATGTATTGAAGAATTGCACATTGTCACGGAACATGCCCTCTGTTATTATTTCATATGCATCCTCGCCCACATTTTGACTTACAATATCCAGTGCATTTGTTTTTCTTATTGTATTATAGGCAGGAGCAAGGCTTTTTAATTCATTTAGCTCTTCGAAATTCCACCTTTGCATAAGTGCTCCGAAAAATCCAAAAGGCGGGCCCCAATCCCATTGTACGAAAGTTGACGCATTTGTGTAATAATCATATTTGGGGAAAAAGTCCTGATAGGCCTTTGCAAGATAATAGAGCACGTATGCAGCCCCAAGCGGATCGTTTTGTGCAAGTGTTCCTATATTATTTTTAATAAAATTCAGTGCCTCTCCGTTTAGCTGGGCATCAAAGAAATACCTGTTATTTGAACTGTCTTCATAGTATCCAATGTTAACCTGTTTTCCGGTTCTTGAAGTCAGTGTCAAGGTGCCTTTTGTGAATTCACCCTGGGATATGGTCGGGTTATATGTATAAGTATTGTCAGGATTCTTTGTTCTGACTATTTTTAAAACCTCACTACCGCCTTTCGTAACGATAAAGGTATTTGTTGTGGGATCATAACTTGTCGCATATTTTGTTTCTCCCAGTGGATTCTTGTTAAGCATAAAACCTGTTGTTTCAGGCATTATATCAAGCATATGCTGTGCATTAGAGCTAATTCCGGTGCTATCATCAAGTAAGATTTTGTTTGCCAAAGGCTTGTCCACAATAAAGCTGTTGTATATCACGCCGGCATCTATAACCTGCTGCCTGTCAAACATCATTTCATATTTATTTACATCATTATTATCATAAATATAGATGTTAAGCCTGTATAACCCCTCGCTCAGCATATTGGGATGCTTGATGATGAAATAAAGCATGGAGTCCTTTTCTGTGATTTTCAGTATTTCAGCTTTTGACTTGCTGCCAAGCTCATTAACCCACTCGGCATAGAAACTGGCTTCGTTCACATTAAGACCTTCCGGCTTGTCAAAATAAAACAGTTTCGTATCAAACCCCATATAGCGCAGGCCGATGTTTTGCGGAATAACGTTGGAGTATTTTATCGGAGTGCCAAACATGTCTACTTCGGGGTATTCCTCGAAGAAAAGACCTGCTGTCCTGTTAGTGGTTGCAGCGTTCCTGAAATTAACCGTATAGCTCATGTCCGATGGTATAAGATTATCACCATAAAGAGAATATCTTATGGGCGCCCATGAGCTTGCGGTTTCTGCGTACGGACGCAACCTTGCAATATTAAATCTCCATTCCGTTGCATCGGAAGGGGTAGGAATTGTATCCTGACCAGATTGTCTCAGGCTTGCAAAGGGAATTTTAACTTCGGCTGTCCATTCATTGCTTATGATATTATACTTAGCTTCATATTTATTTGAATCAAGCTTGTATTCCAGGTCTCCGCCGTAATCAACCCTGAGTCCGTGAGTTCTTGCCCTCCCGTCATGATGTGGTATAACATTATCCGGTTCGGGTATTAAAACTACATTATAGAAAACAGTATCCGATCTGATCTCGCTGGCAGGCGCAATTATGAAAGATGCTCCTTCCAGCGGGACAGGTTTCCCCTCGCACCTTATAAACAGGTACAGGTTATTATCGTCATATGTAATTTTAAAAGCCGTATCAGAATCAGACGGATCCATATGGAACACTTTCGAGAAACCGCTGTACTCCTCCGTGCCGGCCCAGGCTTCATCCGTATCAGAACCATCTATTTCCGGAATCAAATCCGTCTTTTTAATAACTATATCCTTGGAAGAGTAAACTTTTGCCATAGGTGAAGTAACAATAAACTTATTTTTAAATTCATCCCATTTTACCTTACAGTTCATGGTATAAAAGAAATCCTGCACAGGAAATATGGCATCTTCACCATTTAGTTCGGGTGCCCTGGAAATATTCCTTTTAGCACCGTTGACGAATATTTCATTGCTTCCTGCTGTTGCTTCAAATTCCAAGTCAAGTATATCATATGTAACACTGATACTGTTGCCATCTATGATGGCATTTGCTCCGGCAATGGATGCAAGATCCCTGACGGAAGCCATAAAAACATCATCCTGTTTAACTGTGTTGCATGTAATTTCATTGTCATCATAGCATATCACTGTTTCTTCGCCGCCCGAAGCCCAGACTTCCAATAAGCCTATGCCCGGCATATTAATGCTTGTCAATGAAAAAACAGCAACAAGAAACGCGACAAAGATCCTTGAATGTTTCTTCATCATTTTTCTGTTTCACTCCTTTTAAATTTTTTGTTGATTCTGCATAAATTACTGAGC
>JAAYGP010000033.1 GCA_012727625.1 Clostridiaceae bacterium | reverse complement strand
CAATAATCTGGTTGTCTTCCAGGTATGGAGAAATCTGCTCGGCTATAAATCTGTGACCTGTAGCCGGAACTACCACCATTATAACATCTCTGCCCTTTACCGCCTCTGCAATGCTTGATGTAACAATCCTTAAATCCGTAAACCCGTGGGGAATATTATCACTGTTTGCTATTATTTCAATGCCTCCGCTTTCCTGGATGGCCCTGATTCTGTCAGAACTTCTGTTATATAAGCTGACATCGAACCCCATCAGTGATAAATGGCCGGCCATTGCTGTGCCTCCATGACCAGCTCCAATAACCGCAAATGCAGGCTGACTGATACTTAGCGTTGAGTTCATATAAAACCCCCTTTGGAATTTAATGGTAAATACTTTTTTGAGTCCTGATAAATTTTTTATCCCCAGGCCCGGCCTTTGGGAATTTCTATTACAACAGGCAATATCATCGGGCTTCGTTTTGTCCTTTGATAAAGATACGAGCCAAGTTCATCTTTTATAATGTTTTTGGCGTTACTGTAGCCGTTTTTCCTGCGTGCAAGGCTTTTTACAAACAGTTCCCTTGCATAATCCCTGATATCATCGATAAGGGATTCTGATTCCTTAACATAAACAAATCCCCTGGTTATGACTTCCGGTTCAGTTAAAAGGTTACCCTCCTGATTAACGGTGACCACGACAACTATTAATCCGTCTTCAGACAGATGCTTTCTGTCTCTCAGAACAACGTTCCCCACATCGCCTATCCCCAGGCCGTCAACAAGAATGTCCCCTGCCTGCACACTTCCTGTTATTTGTGCTTTTTTCTGCGATAATTCCAAAACCTGCCCATTTTCCATCAAAAAAATGTTTTCTTCCTTCATCCCCATAAATTGGGCCAGATTGGCATGTTGTTTCAAATGCCTGTATTCACCGTGAACAGGGACAAAAAAGCGCGGTCGCACAAGCCGGTGGATAAGCTTAATCTCTTCCTGTCTTGCATGCCCTGAAACATGTATTTCCACCAATTCATCATAAATCACATCCGCGCCCTGCTTAAACAAATCATTTATAACTCTGGAAATAAACTTTTCATTACCGGGTATTGCGCTTGCTGATATTATCACAAGATCTCCTTTTTCTATTCTCACTTTGCGGTGTGTTGACGCGGCAATTCTTGTTAACGCGGACATAGGTACGCCCTGGCTTCCGGTTGTAATTATAACAATCTGCTCTCTTGGAAGCTTTTGTATCTTGTCAATATCAAGCAAAACACCCGGCGGTATATTCAAATACCCAAGCCTCATTGCCACCGATACAACATTAACCATGCTTCTGCCGCTTAATGTAACTTTTCTGCCGAATTTAACAGATGAATTGATTATCTGCTGGATTCTGTGAATATTCGATGCAAAGGTGGCAACTATAATTCTCGATTTGGCGTCCTTAAACACATTATCAAGCGTGTCGCCGACTGTTCTCTCGCTCATTGTATATCCCGGTCGTTCCACGTTTGTGCTGTCGGCTATTAACAGCAGCACGCCTTTTTTCCCCAATTCCGCAATGCGTGCCAAATCCATGGGGTCTCCCTCTATTGGCGTCTGATCAATTTTAAAATCAGATGTGTGCTAAACAACACACACAGGGGTAAAAATTGCAAGAGCCGCCGAATCCGCAATACTGTGGGTGGAGTGAATCAATTCAACTTTGAAAACACCCAGCTTAATGGTTTCTCCGGCTTTCACAACCTTTAATTCAATATCATTCAACATCTGATGTTCTATTAATTTGTTTTCCAGAAGGGCAAGGGTTAATTCAGTTCCATAAACCGGTACATTTATTTTCTTTAAAATATAGGGCAATGCTCCGATATGATCCTCATGGCCGTGGGTTACAACGACACCTTTTACTTTTTCAATGTTTTTTTCAAGGTACGACACATCAGGAATAACCAAATCCACCCCGAGCATTTCATCTTCAGGAAAAGCCACTCCGCAATCCACAGCAAAAATACAATCCCCATATTCAAAGACGGTCATGTTCTTTCCAATTTCCTCAAGCCCGCCTAAGGGAATGACTTTCAAATTATTCTTTTTTCTGTTTGCCACAATTAACCTCCGTTTTTTGTTGTCTTTTGTGAATAAATTATATATATTAAACTCCCAATAAAATTCGTTTAAATACTTATAATTTGACATTTCTGATTATAGCACAGCTGTCTTCAAAAAAGCAAATATCGCTGGAAATCACGATATAAGTTCACATACATTAGATAATCCTGTATAATACATGCATGGTTAATCCCGCTGATGTCAGTTTTACATTATGTGTAAATTACTACTCATGCCACTGCAGATACTGTGCAACAGCGGAAACAAAAAGCTTCATCGGCGGACATCATTTCGCTGAGGTTTCCATCTGTTGTACAGTGACCTGTGAACAGTAACAGAAAATAATTTCCCTGAAGAATTATTTCAGACCGGGCTGGAGTGTGCAGCTATATGATATTTGATATACCGGAAGAAATTTCATACATTATTTCAACACTTGAACATAATGGTTTTGAAGCCTGGCTTGTTGGCGGCTGTGTCCGGGATTTTTGCATGGGTATTAAGCCGAAAGATTACGATATATGCACTTCCGCCCGTCCGGAGCAAATAGCCCCTCTGTTTGATAAAACCATAAACACGGGTATAGAGCATGGAACAGTAACTGTTGTTATAAACAGCTATTCAGTTGAAGTTACGACTTTCAGGATTGATTCAGACTATACGGATCACAGAAGACCTGATTTTGTAATCTATTCCGGTTCATTAACCAAAGATCTGAAAAGGCGGGATTTCTCAATAAATGCCATGGCATACCATCCCTCAAGGGGAATAATGGATCCTTATAACGGGCGTAAGGATATAGCGGACAGAATAATAAGAACCGTTGGCGATCCCGCGGAAAGATTTAAAGAGGATGCACTGCGTATGCTTCGCGCAATCCGTTTTATATCCCGTTTTAACTTTGAACTTGAGCATGAAACAAAAAATGCCATACAGCTGCTGGCCAATACTATTCAGTTTGTAAGTGCTGAAAGAATTCTGTCCGAAATCAACGAAATTTTACTAAGCTCTAATCCGGAAGCTTTTATTCTTCTGTTTGAACTGGGTCTTATTCCTTATATTATTAAAATACCAATCCCGTCAATACCTGACATGAAACTATTCCGAAAACTTGATAAAAAGCTCTCTTTAAGATGGGCGGCATTGTTGTGGAAAATGGATTTTGCCGGCAAAGACATAAGGAAAATATGCCGTGATTTTAAAATGAGCCTTTCGCTGACGAAAGAAATTATTGGCATCACAGACATTCTGACCAACCCTCTGCCTGCATCGGACTATAATATCCGGTTGCTTATGTCTTCAGCCAAACAGAACATAATTCGTGACAGCCTCAGCATTTTACGAAATTATGGTATTTTCCCCGGTAAAATCAATGAAATAGAGAGAACCATTGATATAATTACGAAAAACAAGCACTGCATCCATTTGTCCGATCTGGCTGTGGATGGCAATGATCTTTTAGCTTTCGGTTTTCCCCCCGGAAAACTTATTGGGGAGCTCCTTGAAATATTGTTAATCTGCGTATTGCAGAAACCTTTTTTAAATCATAGGGATATTTTGCTGGCTTTTGCTGAATCCATTTCATCTGCATTTCCATACAGCCCGTCCTTGTGAAGTGGCACGCTCCCACCGTCAAGGCGGGAGCTTCAGGTCATAAGCGGTTATTTTAATGCAACAGCTGCAATCTCTATTAAAACATCCCAGGGAAGCCTTGAAACCTCTATGCAGGAGCTTGCAGGATATGGTTCAGAAAAATATTGGGCATAAATTTCGTTTACTTTTGAAAAATGGTTCATGTCTTTTATAAAGACGGTCGTTTTTATTACTTTGCTGAGATCACTTCCTCCTGTCAATAACACATTTTTCAGGTTGTCAAGAACCTGCCTTGTCTGTTCCTCTATATTCTCCCCGGCAACTTCACCTGAGGACGGATTTATCGGAATCTGCCCAGATGAAAAGATAAACATTCCCGTATCAATCCCCTGGGAATATGGACCTATTGCTTTTGGAGCCTTGTCCGTTTTTATTGCCTTATTCATTTTAAAACCTCCGTATTTTAATATATCATGTACCGCCTTGATTTCAATACAGCAAAACGCACCTGAAATGTCCCTTTGAATGCCTGTGATAAAAAATACATCAATTAATCAGATTAGCTCTTTTAGTAGGTTGAACAAATATTTGATATGGTAAAGTTTGCGGCTTGTCTTTAAACTTAAGGAGCATAACAGGCCTTGTTCAGCTTTGGTGACAAAAAAGTGCATCCTTATATTTACAATAAGAATGCACTAATATTAAGCAGGTTATAATTATGCTTTTCCTGCGCATCCAAGAACATTGGTTAATTTATGAATAACAAGCTTTTTGATTTCACTTCTTGCAGGCCCGAGATATTTTCTCGGATCAAATTCTCCCGGATTTTCAGCCAGGATCTTACGGATGGTTGCTGTCATGGCAAGACGCAGGTCTGAGT
>JAAYGP010000319.1 GCA_012727625.1 Clostridiaceae bacterium | reverse complement strand
GCCTGGGCGGGGAACTCCAGCTCAATTCCCGGGTGGACAGGATTGTCACGGAAAACGGGAAAGCCGTGGGTGTTACCTGTAACGGCGAGACGGAAAAAGGCGATTATGTCATCTCCTATACGAAATTTAATCTAATTGATAGTGAGAGTGGAAAACGAGTGGTTGTCATATCGTTTCATAAGCGAAACAAGCCGATTGATTATCTTTTCCGAAAGATTGAGAATTAGATGAGACGGCTATAAATTTTGTGCTGTTTAATTAATGCCTGCTTTTTCTTCTTTGATTTTTTCAATTAAGTTGACGGCAAGATAATACTTATAGACGGATTTGTGCTGAGTGGTGAATTTAAAGCGATAGAGATTGTCTTTCACGTAAAACTCAAATTTGTTGTTGTTTTGTATATTTAACCCGGTTATTTTGTCAAGGGGAAAAGAATAGGCCGCTCTTTTTTCAGCGGTAAACACTATTCTGTCAAAATAAAGCTCCACTTTACCAAGCCAGTTATACTGCCTTAAGCGTCCACGGCGTTTACCTGTAAACAGCTTGGTTTTTACATCGGTGAAAAGAGGTTTTTTACCTGAAACATATTCATCCTTTGAGAATAGATCATATAAATATGAGTTCTGCCAATCACTCCAGCCCTGGGTTGTGTTGAAAAATGGCTCGTCTTTTGTGTTTAAAAACCCATAATCATCATATTCAACGGAATAACCGCATTCTGTGCAATAAAATGAGTCCTTGTGACTTCGCATTGTGCACAGGCTTTTGCATCCGGGGCACACAACAAGGAACAAATCCAGGTATTCAGCCTTGTTACGCCCTTTGAAACGTATCATGTTTTTGTTCTGCCATTCATATTCATTAAAACTGATTCCCTCAACTACTTTCGCGTAGATCTCATCAACAGACAAATTGTTTATTTCTTCAGGCGTTAAAAGGATACTGTATTTTAAATTAATGATTCCGGTTCTGGAACTTCTGCCCCATCGAGGCCTCGTTAAACCGGCTCCTTCCATTAATGTGTTTACAACAGGAATTTTTAAATTTTTAATAAGCTTGGCGGTTGAAAAAAACACTGGTAAATTTTTGAGATCCCAGTTTCTTGCTCCCTCAGGGTATAAACCAATTACTCCGCTGGCTTTTTTAATACTGATAATAACTCTAATGGTTCCCGAATCGGCTAACTTTTTGGTTTTTGAAATGCCACCGACTAGTTTGAAAACCTGCCTCAGCCAAAAGTGCCGAAAGTGTGCATCAGATATGACAAAATATACAGGCTCTTTAATGCCCATGGACATAAGAAACGGATCCCATGCGCCCACATGATTCCCGATAACCAGGTATGGCGATTTAAGCCCCTTTATGTCTTCATTGTATATTTTAACGTTAAACCGCAGTTTTAAATATGTTCCTAAAGTTGCTTTCAATAACCTATTGAACCATTTGCTGTAATAATATCTGACTGATGCCATCGCAACCCTCCAATGTGTATATATAAAGGTGCGTATAAATATGATGCGCAAATTATTACTTAAATACTTTATCATTCTACCAGATAACCAGTGTAAAGTCTACAAATTATGTCGAATTGCAGGCGTATTGCATGCGTGTAAAATCAAGTATATAATTCAATCAGTAACATTATGGGAGGGATATAAATGCCAATATTTGATATGCCCCTGCATGAGTTAAAAGAATACAAGGGGACAAACCCAAAACCCGAAGATTTTGATGAATACTGGGACAGAGCCCTGAAGGAACTGGACAGTACTAAACCTAATCCAAAGCTTGTTCCGTCAGAATTTATAACACCTTTTGCTAAATGTTATGATTTGTATTTCACAGGTGTTAAGGGGGCAAGAATACACGCTAAATTTTTAAAACCCAAAAATATTGATAAACCACGACCGGCAATACTTCAATTCCATGGCTATTCCGACAATAGCGGTTCATGGCAGAGAAAGCTCGGGTATGCTGCTTCCGGTTTTGTTGTGGCCGCGATGGACTGCAGAGGTCAGGGAGGGTTATCGGAGGATAAGGG
>JAAYGP010000318.1 GCA_012727625.1 Clostridiaceae bacterium | reverse complement strand
TCTGCGGACACTGCAGATAATTCATGAAAACTATGCAAGGCTTATAACCAACTTTCTTTCAGGTTATTTAAGAACACTTGTGCAGATTGATGTTATATCAATTGAAGCATTGCAATATTCGGAATTCACAAATTCCATAGCAAATCCTGCCGTATTGGCAATAATAAATTTTACCCCGTTGCCCGGCAGCATAATTTTTGATTTTTCACCTGTTATAGCCTATTCCCTGATAGAAAGAATACTTGGCGGGAAAGGCAGCGGAATTGAAAAGGTACGGGGTTTTACGGAAATTGAAATAGCTATATTAATGCGGGTCATTTCGCAGATGCTGGGGTTTATGCAGGAACCCTGGGAAAATGTTACCGAAATAAGACCTAATCTTGACGGAATTGAAACCAATGCGCAATTTGCGCAGATTATGAACCCGACAGAAATGGTTGCCCTTGTTACTTTCCAGGCTAAAGTCGGTGAAGTGGAAGGACTTATGAACCTCTGCATACCGCACATGGTGGTGGAGCCTGTTATGTCCAAGCTAAGTACAAAGCTATGGTTTTCAATGATTGAAAAGGGTACTACGGAAGAAACAAGGCAGGCAATCAAAAGCAAGGTTGAGGATACTTCTGTCCCGATAATCGCGATTCTTGGCCAGACAGAGCTTATGGTATCCGAGTTTTTGCAGCTTCAGACAGGAGATGTGCTTACACTGGACACAAATGTGGATGGAGAATTGAAAGTTATGATTGGTGAATTGCATAAGTTCAATGCAAAACCGGGAGTTAAAAATAAAAAGGCAGCAATCAGAATATCCCAGGTAATAAGAAAGGGGGAAGAATGAATGGGAGACATGCTTTCTCAAGCTGAAATAGATGCTTTGTTAAGCGGAGCATTAAGCATGGATGACGAGACTGAGGCACAGGAGTCTGAGCCCAAAGAAAGCGCGGATCTTACACCGCAGGAAATTGACGCTTTAGGTGAAATCGGAAATATCTGCATGGGTACATCCGCAACCACCCTTTACACGTTACTTGGGCATAAGGTTTTAATAACAACGCCAAAGGTTTCGGTTACAACATGGGAGGAATTGTCCCGGCAATACACGGAGCCCTATGTAGCGGTCAGGGTGCAGTATATATCAGGTATTACAGGCTTTAACCTGCTTATAATACAAGAGAATGATGTTAAAGTCATTACCGATTTAATGATGGGCGGAAGCGGCAAGATTGATTTAGGAGCAGAACTGACGGATTTTCACTTAAGCGCCATCAGTGAAGCCATGAACCAGATGGTAGGTTCTGCCGCCACATCCTTATCATCGATGATAGATAAAAGGGTGGATATTTCACCTCCGGAATCGTTGCTTATTTATTTTACGGAGGATAATGAAAAAATACGTTTTAACAGGGAAGAGAAAATCGTAAAAATCGCTTTTTCGCTTATTGTGGGCGATATTATAGACAGCACGATTATGCAGCTTTTGCCCATAGATTTTGCAAAACAACTGGTTCGTAGCTTAATGAAACCTGAGGAAAGAATACACATGGAACAGGAAAAGCCAAAGCAGGCACCGCCACCGGTTGAACAGGCTCCTGCTCCGGACAGTTATGAGCAGGCACCAAAAGAGCAGCCCAGGTATACCCAGCCCGCATATACCGCGCCACCGGTGCAGCCACCTCCGGAACAGGCATATGAGACTCCCCGGATGCCTTATACCCAGCCTGCGCAGCAGCCGCAAAAAATTGTTAATGTTCAGCCTGTTCAGTTTCAGTCCTTTGACACGGGAAGCGAGCTGGTTGAAGTTCAGAATATTGGCCTTTTGATGGATGTTCCACTGCAGGTTACGGTTGAATTGGGACGTACAACAAAGAAAATAAAGGATATTCTTGAATTTGGCCAGGGTTCCATAATTGAACTGGACAAGCTTGCCGGGGAACCGGTCAATATCCTTGTTAACGGTAAGCATATCGCCAAAGGCGAGGATGTTGTAATTGATGAAAGCTTTGGTGTCAGAATAACGGAAATCATACATCCGTCAAAAAGACTTTGATTTACATAAGCTTATATAATATAATATATTTAGTGTTTTGAGAATTTCAGGCATTTAGGTTGAAATAACGTGTGGTTCGGGCGTCCTGACAAAAAGACAAAAAAGCTGAGCCACTGATTGGAAAAAGGAGATATTAAGTATTGGTATAAGGAGAGGGTTCTAAGTATGGCAAGTATACTTATTGTAGACGATGCGGCTTTTATGAGGATGATGATTAAGGATATCCTTACAAAGAATGGTTATACGGTAATTGGTGAAGCCGAAAATGGAATAAAGGCCATAGAAAAATATAAAGAACTTTCCCCGGACTTGGTAATAATGGATATTACCATGCCGGAAATGGATGGCATACAGGCTGTAAAACAAATTAAAAGCATAAATGCCGACTCAAAAATTATTATGTGCTCAGCTATGGGGCAGCAGGCCATGGTTATTGAATCCATCCAGGCCGGAGCCAGAGATTTTATTGTCAAGCCTTTCCAGGCCGAAAGGGTTATTGAGGCCGTTAAAAAAGTAGTCGGCTAGAAAGGCGGTGCCAAAGCTGCCATATTTAGAGATAACAGGATATATCCTTATATTTGGCTCCATACTTTTTCTTGCGTACGTTGCGGCACGTTACGCAGGTAAAAAGGCTCTGACAACAACTAAGTCAAAGCATATGCAGCTGGTTGAGCAGATTCACCTTGGGCTTGACAAACGGTTGCTTCTTGTGAGGGTTGGTTCCGATTATTTTCTGTTCCTGTCAGGAAGAAAAGAGTTCAGGCAGGTTGCCAGGGTTAATCTTGACAAGGACGAAGTGCGGGAAGTAGACGACAGCGGGAACAATATAAGTGCAGGCTTTGATTTTAAGCAGGTTTTCACAAGCTATCTAACAAGCTTTAATGAAAAAAGACAACAGATAAAAAGCAAAAATAAAAGCACGGATATAAAGAACGAAAAAAGCGAAGCGATCCGGGAAAATATCAGAAAGTTGGAGCGGCTAAGGGAAAAAAGCAACGATAAGGAAGTAAAGTAACCAATGTCAAAAAGGAAAAAGCTGATTTTTTTTATAATATGCCTTATGCTCCTTATGGTGGTTTTCTGTGTAAGCGGGTTTGCACAACCGGGCATATCCATTTCAGACGAAGGGATAACCATTCGTTCCTCCGATGACCCGGAGGATGTTTCAAACAGTATCAAATTACTGCTATATTTAACAGTATTGTCAATTCTCCCGTCAATACTCATTATGATGACTTCATTCACCCGTATTATAATTGCACTTTCATTTCTGCGCAATGCAATGGGAACGCAGCAGATGCCTCCCAATCAGGTTTTGATTGGCCTGGCTTTGTTTTTGACTCTCTTTATCATGTCACCGGTATTGTCGGATTTGAATGAACAAGCCTTAAAACCTTTTTCTGAGAATGAAATATCAATGGAACAGGCAGTTGACAATGCTTCGGCAATAATGAAGGATTTTATGCTGATTAAAGCCGGGACAAGGGAGAAGGATCTGGCTCTTTTTGCAAGCATTGCCGATATTGATCCCCCCGAGGATATCAATGATTTGCCTTTAAAGGTTGTTATTCCGGCCTTTATGATCAGCGAACTTACCGTTGCCTTTAAAATCGGATTTATGCTTTATGTACCTTTTCTCGTTATTGACATGGTTGTGGCAAGCACATTAATGTCAATGGGTATGATGATGCTACCCCCCATTATGATATCGCTGCCTTTCAAGATATTGCTGTTTTTGCTTGTTGACGGATGGAACCTTGTTGCCGGTACAATTATAAAGTCTTTCGGGTAGCCTTCATTCTTGTTTTGCTTACGGCTGTAAAAATATTTCAGTGGGGTAATTCAAGGTTTTATCACATTTATATCATGAGAGCCCCGCCTGTGAACTATCCTGTTCACACTGTGAAAGTGCCGGGATGAATGATAAAAGTACAAAGGAAAGGTGATTAAAAATGGAACAACAGGTCCTGGATATAGCACGCGACGCAGTTTTTACAATAATAAAACTGGCAGCTCCGCTTTTAGGTGTAGCGTTGGTTGTTGGACTGGCGATCAGCATATTTCAGGCAACAACCCAAATTCAGGAGCAGACCTTGTCTTTTGTTCCTAAAATTATAGCTGTATTTTTATCACTTTTTATTTTTGGCGCGTGGATGATGACAACACTTAAAGAGTTTACATTAAGAATCTATGATAATATCCTGAATTTTATAAGGTAAACCCGCAGCTTATGCTGCGTATGTCTTCTGTTTTACAGATATTGCGCGGCGGAAGAAAACTTTGGCGGAATGCAGCTCATGCAAATGAAACTCTTGTTTCTGTTATTGCATAATATCTGCAGAGGCATGACAATAAATTATGTAAATGGCTAAAAGGAGAACAGTATGACTATACCGCTTGATTTCCTGCTTGATATGTGGGATGCTTTTTTGCTGATATTTGTAAGAATAACAGGATTGTTTGTGGTTGCCCCGGTTTTCGGCCGGCAGAACCTGCCTGCATACTATAAAATAGGGTTCTCGTTTATACTGGCAATAGTTTTGTCCTATACCGTTCAATACCCTTCGCCTGGTTCTTACGCCAGCATCTTTACATACATTCTTCTTGTGGCAAAAGAATTCATAACAGGACTCGCATTAGGTTATATATCGTATTTTATTTTAACATCCATATATCTGGCGGGACAAATGATTGATTTACATATTGGTTTTGGTATGGTCAATGTTTTCGACCCGGAAGCAAATATTCAGATTCCTGTAACGGCCAATTTTTATTTTATTTTGACAATGTTGATTTTCATTATTATTGACGGACACCATCTTCTTATATACACATTAACCGAAAGTTTTTCAATTTTGCCGTTAGGAAGCAGGTTCACCATTAAACAGCCTTTAATGGATTTTGTAATTGGGCTTTTCGGTTCGGTTTTCGCAATAAGCTTTAAAATTGCGGCTCCGGTAACTGCAGCAGTGTTAATTGCGGATCTTGCCCTTGGCATAATAGCCAAAGCAGTGCCCCAGGTGAATGTGTTTATTGTTGGTCTGCCATTAAAAATTCTGCTCGGGCTTGGTGTTATTTTAATTACCCTGACTGTATTTCGCAGCATAGTGCATGTTTTAATGGGGGGTATGAGGGAAGAGATGAATTATTTTATGGAAATTTTAAGGGAAGTATGATGATTGTGTGTTTCCTTAAGCGGGTTTTAAACAGAATAAGGAAACTAAACAAAACAGCAGGAAAATGTTCCTTGTTTAAAGGTACCCTGGAGTATTC
>JAAYGP010000032.1 GCA_012727625.1 Clostridiaceae bacterium | reverse complement strand
CCCTTTTCCTGTAATAATATCATTGCTTTTAAATGAGGTTCGCTGTAATCCGGTTAAAAGAGTGGTGCAGACAGCTATTTATTTTCCCTACTTTGTTTCATGGGTTATTGTGGGAGCCATTATCACAAGCCTGTTTTCAATAAATGACGGTCTTGTTAATGTAATTTTGAAAAACATGGGTATGGATACAATAAAAGTTTTGGGCTACCCTAAATATTTCAGAGCCATATTGGTTCTGTCCTCAATGTGGAAAGAAGCCGGAATGCGTTCTATTATATACCTGGCAGCAATTACCACCATTGATGTAAACTTATATGAGGCCGCAATAATAGATGGAGCCAACAGGTGGCAGCAAATGCGTTATGTTACTTTACCCGGTATTGCAAGCACCGTTATGATACTGTTTATTCTCCAGCTGGGAAGTGTGTTAAACGCAGGGATGGAACAGACGCTGGTTTTACTGAACCCGATGGTGGCCAATGTTGGTGAAATTATTGACACATATGTATATAAAATCGGCTTAAAGAAAAGCGACTACAGTTTTGCCACATCGGTGGGCTTATTCAAGTCATTGGTAGGGTATATGCTTTTAGTTGGTTCAAACCGGCTTTCAAAAAAAATAAGAGGTGAAAGCATATATTAATTAATTTTTTGTACTATTCAGAGATTTACATAAAATCAGCCGGTGGCTGCGATAAAATATGTCTCTGAACAGGCATAATTTTTTATTCAGGAGTTGTACTATATATGGAAAAAAGATATATCTTATTTAATATATGCAACTATACCTTTTTGATATTAATTGCCCTGACTGCCATATACCCGTTTATATACATGCTTACAATATCCCTGATTCCTCCCGGGGATTATCTTAATGGAGGCTTTGTGCTTTTTCCCGAAAGGATTTCCCTGGATGCCTACAGGCGTATATTTGAGAACGGCAGCATATTGTTGTCTTTCAGGTCCACCCTTATCATAACAACGGGCGGAGTGGCAATAAACATGTTCTTAACAATTATATGCGCGTATGTAATGTCGAAAACGGATATAAAGGGCTATAGATTTTTTATCAATCTAATTATATTTACAATGTATTTCAAGGGCGGTCTTATTCCATCATATATGCTTATGAGAAATCTTGGGCTTACCGACAAGTATTTATCGGTTATGCTGACAGGTGCCATAAGCACATATAATATGCTTGTTTTAAGGAGCTTTTTTTTAAATATTCCGGAAAGCCTTGAAGAAGCTGCAATAATGGACGGTGCTTCTGAACCCTTTGTACTGTTTAAAATAATCATACCCATATCACTTCCCGCAATTTCCACCATTGGCTTGTTTTATGCTGTAGGACACTGGAATTCATACTATATTCCGATGATCTATCTTAACAGCCGTGAAAAATGGCCTTTACAGGTATTACTTAGAGAAATTCTATTTGAATCAACAGAATCGTTAAGAACCGTGGGAGATATTGGCGATGTCCAGGAATCTGCAATTGGGCCGCAGCTTAAAATGGCAACGGTTATGGTTACGGTTTTACCGATTTTTTGTTTATACCCTTTCCTTCAGAAATATTTCGTCAAGGGTGTATTGATCGGTGCTGTTAAAGCTTAATACTTGCAGCTTTGTTTTGCTGTGATATAATTGTAATAACATAAATTGGATTTAGGAGGTTACTATGAAATTTTCATTTTTAAAGGAAAAAATTACTCCCGAAGGACCCGTAATGCAATGTGGCTTTGCTGCAAGAACTCACAAAAGCGTTGGTGTCCATGATGATACATACGCAAGCGTGGTTTTGATGCAGGCAAACGAAACGGTAGCCATAATTGCGCTGGATGTATGTTTGGGCGACAAAAACTTTGTTAATGGCGTAAAAAAAGCAATTTATGAAAAGTATGGCTTAACACAGGAGAAAATAATTATAAACTATTCCCATACACATTCCGCGGTAGCATTAAGGGGCGAGAAAAAAGATGGCAGGAATGATCCTGAGGATTTAAACTACAGCAGAGTTGTTACTGAAAAAATCCTGAATATGATCGGAGAGGGTCTTCACAATCTGAGTGAAGGTGAAATATATATTCACAAAGGAAAATCGAAATTTGGTGTGAGCCGAAGGTTCCCATCTGAGGAAGGTATTTTATGGAAGCCATATTTTGATGAAAACAGCATTGACACAGATCTGTTTTTACTGAAATTTGTTGATAATGAAGGTGCCTTACGCGGCTTAATTTATAATTACGCATGCCATCCCACAACCCTGGGCAGCGACAATTATTTGATATCAGCCGACTATCCTGGTGTTGTGAGAAGAGTTCTTGAAGAAAGAAACAAGGGAATGACCACTGTTTTTCTACAGGGCTGCGGAGCGGATATAAAACCTTATATTACCGCAGACAATGGAAAGTTTAAAAGCTGCAATTTTGTCGAACTTGAACAGGCGGGTTTATCTCTGGCGGATGAGATTGAAAAATGCCTGAAGAGTGGTGAATGGAGGAAGATAAATACCAATTTCATAGCCGGGTGAATTGAGGTTAAATTATATTCAGAAGTCTGGGATGACGAAAAATGGCATGCCATGTTAAATGATCCCAACGAAGCTCCCTACAGGAAAAGGGCTATTGAGAGAATACTTCAGGGCAAAAAGGAAAATAAAATTAAAAACTATCTTCCATACTACATATCAATTTTACGGCTTGACGACAAAACCTGCATAGCCGCCTTTGAGTGCGAGGTGGTTACTGATTACGGCAAAGCAATTAAAAGATTGTTCCGGGAAGATGTTATCACATTAGGGTATTCAAACAGTATTTCCTGCTATATACCCACAAGAAAGGTCCTTACAGAGGGCGGATACGAAAGGGAAAGCTTCCTGAACGCCGGAATTGCGGGCGTTTTTGTACCGGAGATTGAAGAAATTATTATCGGAAGAACGGCTTTAATGATAAACAACAACAGGTAAATCATTCCGGAGGAAGTGTTATGGATAAACAGGAGCTTAAAAGAATAATATGCGATACCATTGACAGCCACAGGGATAAGATCATAGGAATCGGCAAAAAAGTGCTCATGAATCCGGAACTTGGATTTAAGGAATTCAAGACTGCTGAAACAGTGAAAGAAATTTTTTCAAAACTGGGGCTGGATTATAAGGATAAACTTGCATTAACCGGAGTTAAAGCTTATCTGCGCGGCAAAAACAGCAGGACGAAAGTTGCTGTCATGGGTGAAATGGACGCGGTGCTGTGCCCCATGCATCCATATGCCGACAGCGGCACAGGCGCGGCACATTCCTGCGGCCATAACGCGCAGATTGCCGCCATGCTTGGCGCAGCCATTGGTTTTGTGAAAAGCGGTTCAAAGGAGTATCTTGACGGCGATGTGGTTTTTATGGCCGTTCCCGCTGAGGAATTTGTGGAGCTTGAATACCGTGAGAGACTGAAGTAAGACGGGAATATTACATTCCTGGGCGGAAAGCAGGAGCTTATTCATAAAGGAGCATTTGATG
This sequence comes from Clostridiaceae bacterium, assembly GCA_012727625.1. Classification (GTDB taxonomy): domain Bacteria; phylum Bacillota; class Clostridia; order DSM-8532; family DSM-8532; genus JAAYGP01. The sequence continues at coordinate 2,253 of JAAYGP010000032.1, read as the reverse complement.
ACATAGATATGGCAATGATGGTTCATTGTCAGCCGGACACTCCCGAGCGTAAAGCCTATATAAAGGGCGGAAGTACCGGATTTATAGGAAAAACTGTTCGTTTTAAAGGCAAGGAAGCCCATGCCGGGGGAGAACCGCATCTTGGAATAAACGCACTTAATGCAGCGATGGCTGCGTTAATGTGCATACATGCGCAAAGGGAAACCTTTCGGGATGAAGATCATATCAGGGTGCAACCCATAATTACAAAAGGCGGGGATTTGGTTAATATTGTTCCTGCTGATGTGCGTATGGAGACCTTTGTAAGGGGAAAAACCATGGACGCCGTACTGGACGCCAACAGGAAAGTGAACAGAGCAATCAGGGGTGCCGCATATGCCATCGGCGCTGAAGTAACAATAACGGAATTCCCCGGATATCTGCCAATGGTCCAGGATGACGAAATGGGTGATTTGTTTAAAATCAACGCCACTCAGCTTATCGGAGAGGAAAACATAATTGAAGGAGTTGATATGGTCGGTTCAACCGATATTGGGGATCTGGGTAGCATCATGCCTGTTATTCAGCCCAATATGGGCGGAGTTTCAGGGGATGCCCACAGCCAGGATTATGAAATCACTGATGAGGAAGCGGTTTACATAACACCTGCAAAGATCATGGCTATGACTGTGATTGATTTGCTCTGGAATGGCGCGGAAAAAGCAATTGAAATAAAGAAAAATTTCAAACCCCGGTTTACCAGGGAATCGTATCTTAAATTTATGGATGACATTGTAAATGCGTAAACATAAAAAGGCGGGGGTTAAGTCTCCCGCCTTTTATTCGGTATGATGTGCATGCCGTAAATATGTGGTGAAAGCCCTCCCAATCACTTAAAAAGTTTCTGCAATTCCTCGTATTTTTCATGTGTTACAAGGGCGTCTTTGTCGGTGTTTCTAAGTTTAATAATATATGTCCACCGGCCGTAAGGAAATATTTTGTAGATCATGGTAAGGTTAATAATATAGGATCTGTGGCCTCTGAAAAAAACTCTCTTATCGAGTTTTTCTTCCAGGCTGCCTAAGGATTCCGATGTTATATGACGTTCATCCGCCGTATAAATGACAGTGCTTTTATCTTCCCGCTGGATAAGTATTATTTCCCCTTCATCAATAAAGGTAATCCCTTCCTTTCCCCGGATAATAATTTTACCAAGTCCCTTGTTCCTTGGTTCAACCTGCTTTGTAACAGGGCTTATTGTTTGCCTTTCAAGAAAAACTATACGATCAAGGGTCTGGGATATACGGTTGGGATGAAAGGGTTTAACCATATAGTCAAAAGCATAGAGATGAAAAGCATCAGGCATATATTCCTCATGGGCTGTAACAAAAATAATGATGGTTTTAGGATTAATATCCTGAATCCGTTTTGCGCAATCAATCCCGTTAAGCCCGGGCATTTCAACGTCAAGAAAAACCACATCAGGACGAAGCGACTCCGCAAGCAGTGCAGCGGATTCTCCATCCGCTGCTTCACCCGCAACTTTAAAACTTTTATTTTTCTCTATGGCTTTTTTTAATAAAAGCCTCATGCCGTCATCATCGTCAGCTATTAACACGTTATATACCAATTAAAATCACAGCTTTCTTCTTTTGCACCTGGGTTTTCCAAGTATCTCTGAAAATATTATGCCACTTAAAATATTGTGTTTGGAAAAAGACAGTTCAAGCTGATCCATTACTCCGCCGATTTCCTCTTTGTATATCATGGACTGACTTGCAGGTTTTTCTGCCCGCTTTTGCCCAATGCTGCCACTTATGACTGGTTCAGTAGTGTTAAAAGCAATCTGCCTGGGAGGTGCTGCATCTCTCATATCACTTTCTTGAACCGGTTTCTGTGAGGTAATACTTCTACCAAAGGCCATGCGGTTACCATATCCGGCCCGGGCGGCATTCTCTGAAAATTGTTTTATCTTCTTTTGGTTGATTAAATTCCGGTATGCCTTATTCATCTAATCACCGCCTTAAAACAGCTATTTCTTTACATCCGGTGTTGTGTCCGTTTTACCCATATTTGAAATGGCGTTTCTCATTTGAGTATCAGAAATAAGATTTTGCAAATTGTAGTAATCCAAAACACCAATCCTGCCTTCTCTTAACGCTGCTGCCATCGCTTTCGGCACTTCAGCTTCAGCTTCAACAACCTTGGCTCTCATTTCCTGAACGGCGGCTTTCATTTCCTGTTCTTTAGCAACCGCCATGGCTCTTCTTTCCT
>JAAYGP010000317.1 GCA_012727625.1 Clostridiaceae bacterium | reverse complement strand
CATAGTATTATATTATATTTTTTCTTTCAGGCAGCCTGGCCAAAAATACGGTTTAAAGTCCAAAACCGGAAACCCGGTCCGGGATGCCTGAAAAATCAGCTTCAGGATTATGTTTTATTTGCAACCCGAATGAATTCAGTTTTTGCAGTCTGTTACAACACCCTTTTTTCCTGAATATTAACCTTTCATTATTTTAACATACGTATCAGGTTTTCTATTGAAACCCTGGCCATTTTTATGTTTGCCTCTTTTGTATATGCCCCGATATGGGATGTTAAAACAAAGTTATTTAATTTAACCAACGGATGGTCTCCCGGAGGCTCCTTTGAAAATACATCTGATGCAGCTCCGGCAATTGCTCCCCCGGTTAATGATTTATAAAGGGCGTCTTCATCAACAAGCTCACCCCTTGATGTATTGACAATGTATGCAGTGTTCTTCATTGAATTAAGAACTTCTGCGTTAATCATATGCCTTGTTTCGTCGGTAAACGGCAGGTGAAGAGTTAAAAAGTCGGCCTGAGGGAACAACTCATCCAAACCTGTCATTTTTATATTATATTTCTTAATAAAATCACTTTCAGGATCAACAAAGGGATCACAAGCTAAAATTTCCATACCCAGGCCATATGTCATGCGTGCAACCTCCCGGCCTATATTGCCAAGACCTATAATCCCGACTGTTTTTCCTGTAATTTCAACACCTCTGAAACGGTCCCACCTGCCCTGTTTTGTACTCATTGAAACAGGAACTATATTTCTTGCCAGGGTAAAAAACAATCCTACGGCAAGCTCCGCCACAGAAACAGCATTTGTCCCTGCAGCCCTGTCGACCTTGATATTATATTTTTGGGCGGCATCAAGATCAATATTGTCAAGACCTGCCCCGTACTTTGAAATAGCCCTTAATTTTGGCGCATTCCTCATAACTCTTTCGGTGACCGGATCAATACCTACAAGCAGTCCGTCAACATCTGAGCAAAGCTCAATCATCTTCTTTTCTGTAAGTGTTTTTCCGGTGGTGTTTTCTATTACCTCAAAACCGTTTTCCTCTAAAAGCTTAAAGGTAAAATCTCCTGCCTGCCTGAATGATCGGGGAGTTATTAAAACCTTTTTCATAGCCGTTCCTCACTTTACAACAGTTTCACAATCAACCATTTCAATGTTATTGTTCGGGCAGCGGTTGTAACACATGCCACACGCGACACATTCCTCACTGTTTACTTCCCAGTAATCGGTCTTTTTCAGGTTGATGGCAAATTCACCGCAAATGGACGCGCAAATCCCGCAACCCTCACCACAGCCGCAATTAAGACAACGCTGAGCTTCAAAAACAGCCTCTTCTTCGGTTAGTGTCCGTTTGTAAGTGGAAAAGCTTTTTATTCTTTCTTCTCCATCCACCGTGCATAAATCCGGTTTTGCCTTGTCTTTAAAATAGCCTGTTCTCTTTAGCACCGATTCCTTTGATACGACAGGGAATTTATCTTCAAATTCCAGTGTTGCGTCAACGCCGGCAATGTAGCGGTCAATAACTGAGGCTACCCTGTTCCCGGCAGCAACTGCTGCTATAACCGATATATTTTCACTCATGTCCGCAGCGGCAAAAAGGCCATCAATGCCTGTTTTGCCTGTTACCGGATTGCAATTGACTGTTAAGCCTAAGTCCTGGAAATATTCAGCGCACTGGCTTTTCATTGTTTTACGTTCACATGCTGAAATAACCATATCACAGTCAAGCACAAATTCCGAGGCTTCAAATTCCCGCAATCTCTTTCCGCCTTTTGTCCCATAGGCGAGCTTTGCCAATTTAACCCCGACTGCCCGGCCGTTTTCAGCAATTATTTCCTTCGGGCTCACGGAGTACATTGTTTTAACACCCTCAGCCTCAGCTTCAATGAGTTCTTCACTCATTGCATTTAATTCTTCCCTTGTTTTACTGAAAGTAACCAAAACATCACGGGCTCCAAGCCTCACAGCTGTTCTTGCGGCATCAAGGGAAGAGAGCCCGTCTCCTGAAACAACAACCTTTTCGCCAACGCAAGGCGCATTTTTTTCATGGACGGACTTCAGGAACCCGGATACAGAAT
>JAAYGP010000316.1 GCA_012727625.1 Clostridiaceae bacterium | reverse complement strand
GCCGATAACAGTACTGAAATCAATAATATATTAAATCTTAATATACATCATTCCCCAATAAGTTATAATGATTTTATCTCAAAAATAAAACAGGATTTGGGAATTCAAATTGCTTTGTGCCATAAGTGTCGAGCAGTACATTCGATTTTGTCAAACCTGTGAAAATAGAAGGAGAGACAATAAAAACATATGAACCGTGTGGAACTGGGTAAGCTTGGTGAAAGGCTTGCTCTTGAATATTTACAAAGCAAAGGCTATAAAACCCTGACGCTTAACTACAGAGTAAGCCGCCTGGGTGAGATAGACATTATTGTTTCAAGGGAAGATAAAATTTGTTTTATTGAAGTAAAAACAAGAACCGGAAATACTTTTGGAACACCCGCGGAGGCAGTTACCTGGAAAAAGCAGAATACAATACGCAAGATTGCGCAATGTTTTTTAAAATCACACGGCGCAACAAATAACATGGTTCAATTTGATGTTATTGAAGTAATCGTTACGAAAAATGGGTGCCTGAAAAGCATAAATCATCTGCAGGAGGCGTTCTGACAGTGGTTATTGTGGATGCTCATTGCGATACCTTAACCAAAGCAGTTGATAACAAAACTGACATATTTGAAAACAATTATCACTGGGACATAAAAAGAGCTTTGAAATACGATGGCTTTGTGCAATTTATGTCTATATTCCAGAACCCTGACATTATAAAACCCACATTTAAAAGAGCACTTTATTACATAGAAAAGGCAGAAAGCTTTGAAAAGAAATATCCGCAATTTAAAATATGCAAAAGTTATCTTGACATAAAGCATAATTTAACACTTAATAAAGTATGTGCCCTGCTGACAATCGAAGGCGGTGACATACTTCATGGGAAAACAGAAAATTTGCAGACTCTTTATGATAAAGGAATCCGCAGCATAACACTTACATGGAATTATGCCAATGAGCTTGGGGACGGCGCAAAGGAATCAAAAAACGGAGGGCTTACACCCTTTGGTCATGAAATTGTTAAGAGCATGCAGGATTTGGGGATGATTGTTGATGTTTCCCATGCGGATGAGAAAACCTTCTGGGACATAATTGATATAAGCATTAAGCCAATAATCGCATCCCATTCAAATGCCGGAGCAGTTCATGAGAATCCCAGAAATCTTAATAATGATCAGCTAAAGGCTATTTCTGATATTGGAGGGGTTATTGGAGTCAATTTTTATACAGAGTTTATTGATAAGCCGGGCAGAGTTAATTCAGACTCCTTGATACGCCATATAGAACATATTTGTGAAGTGGCGGGAGAGGACGCCGTGGGGCTGGGCGCAGACTTTGACGGCATGGAAAGCCTGCCTGAGGATGTTAAAGGAGTCGAAAGTCTGGATATAATATTAAACAAGCTGGCAAGGATGAATTATTCTGAAACTGTAATAAGAAAGATTACGGGAGGAAATTTTTTAAGGGTGATAAGTGAAATACTGTAAAGTGGGTGCGTACACCTGAATGCTCCCGGATAAGACAATACAAAAGGATTCATTGCTTTGACAACCACATGTGTATAACAAGAATATTCCAGCGTAAGATAATACTTACACTGTTGTAACTCACATTTAAATAAGATTCTGATATCTTGATAAGGATAATTAAAGGAGAACCAATGGATAGAGCAAGAGAAACCGCTCTCAGAGCATTGATGGAAATTGAAACAAGAGATGCTTTTTCCAATCTTGTATTGAAAAAACACCTGAAAAACAGTGCATTCGATATAAGGGACAAGGCTTTTATAACAGAGCTTGTTTACGGCACGGTAACAAGGCGTTTAACACTTGACTGGATTATTTCCCGGTTTTCAAAAACGAAGATTACAAAGCTTTCAAAATGGGTTCTGCAAATTCTCAGAATAGGCATATATCAAATTGTATTTTTGGACAGGGTGCCCAAATCGGCAGCCTGCAATACGTCGGTGGAGCTGGCAAAAAAATATGCCAAAGCTTCCAGTGGGTTTGTAAATGCAATACTGCGCAATGTTTCAAGAAATGAAATCAATTTAAATGAAATAGATACGGGTACAAAGACAGGTAATTTGTCGGTGAGATATTCTTTTCCCGAACACCTGACAAGAGAATGGCTTTCTCAGTTCGGAGAGGATTTTACCGAAAAGATTCTTGGGGCATTACTGGAACGGCCGGATTTTACTGTTCGTGTAAACACTTTGAAAACAACACGGGATAAGGTTATTGAGGAACTCAAAAATGAAAGTATCGAAGCTAAGCCGGGACGTTTTCTGGAAGAAGCGCTTATATTGAAAAACACATCCGATATATCCTCAACACATGCTTTTTTAAACGGGTGGATCACAGTTCAGGATGAAAGCTCCATGCTGGTTTCCAGAATCCTTGTTCCGAAGCCCGGCGAACTGGTGCTTGATGTTTGCGCGGCACCGGGAGGAAAGACAACCCATATTGCTCAATTAATGCAAAACAAAGGGCATATTACAGCCTGGGACATATATGATCACAAAGTGAAACTAATCGATGAAAACGCCTCCAGAATGGGCATAACTATAATAGATACGCTAAAAAACGATGCCACGCATATGGTTAATGACGAAATCAATAAATATGACAGGGTGCTTGTGGACGCGCCCTGTTCGGGCACAGGAATTATCAGAAGAAAGCCGGATATTAAATGGCAGCGCACGCTGGATGATTTTGACAATCTGGTTGAGATTCAAAAAAAATTATTGTATAATGCCAGTAGATATTTAAGACCCGGAGGGGTATTGGTATACAGCACATGTTCCCTGGATGACAGGGAAAATGCTCAGGTAGTAAGGTCGTTTCTTGACACCTGCGACGAATTTGAACCTGAACCCTTGACGGAATATTTACCGGTACCGCTGAGATGCAAAAAAGAAGCAAGTGAGGGGATGCTTAGGCTATACCCTGATACAGATGGCACAGATGGCTTTTTCATGGCACGACTGAAAAAGAAACCGCTGTAACAAGTTTTAGAAGGAGAAAGGCTTTGCAGGGCGGTATTTATTTTAAACCCTGGCTAAGGGCATATTCTTAAGAGGACGAAAGAATATATGGATTTGGATGTAATTAATATATTGGATCTTGAGTTTGATGAATTGATGCAAAAACTTGAGACGGCCGGTGAACCCGGATTCAGGGCAAAACAGGTCTGGCAATGGCTTTATCAGGGCGCAGCGAGTTTTGATGAAATGACCAATCTACCCAGGACATTTCGAGACAAGTTAAAAGAACTTTATTATATCGGTGGAATTGAAATTAAACAAAGACTAATATCAGAAAAAGACGGTACAAGGAAATACCTGTTTTCACTTAAGGACGGCAAGGTTGTGGAAAGTGTTCTAATGAGGTACCGCTATGGAAACAGTGTTTGCCTGTCAACCCAGGTAGGATGTCGTATGGGGTGCAAGTTTTGTGCTTCTTCGGGGCTTGGCATTGACAGAAACCTTACTTGCGGGGAAATGATTGCACAAGTTATGGCAATCCAAAGCGACATAAATGAAAGAATCAGCCATGTGGTTTTAATGGGAATAGGTGAGCCCTTTGACAATTACGATAATGTAATCAAATTTTTAAAAAGACTTAATGCTTCCGACATATTAGCCATAAGCTACAGAAAAATGACGGTTTCCACATGCGGGCTTGTGCCTGAAATCCTAAGATTTTCAAAGGAAGGAATCCCTGTCAATCTCTCTGTTTCCCTGCATGCACCTAATGATATAATAAGAAAGGAAATAATGCCTGTTGCATAGAGGTACCCATTTGACAAAATTCTTTCAGCGTGTCATATTTATACTCAAGAGACAAATAGGCGGATTACCTTTGAGTATACATTGATACGCGGCGTAAACGATGGGGACGAGCATGCGTTGGAACTGTCGAAAAAACTGGCCGGCCTGTTGTGTCATGTGAACCTTATTCCAGTAAATTCAGTCAAAGGTACGGGATACATAAAAAGCGATCAGGACAGAGTATTATCATTTAAAAAAATACTGGAAAAAAACCGTATCCCCGTGACAGTCAGAAGAGAGTTGGGAAGCGATATTTCCGCAGCTTGCGGACAGCTTAGAAAAAATACCATTGAAGACGACGGGATGGTGCATTAGTATTGAAGTATGCAGCAATAAGCGATAAAGGAATTATAAGGGAGCAGAATGAGGATTTCTGGAATATTGTCCTTGACAAAAAGGGAGATCCCCTTGCCTTTATTATAGCGGATGGCATGGGAGGTCACATGGCCGGGGATGTTGCCAGCAGAATGGCAGTGGAAATAATATCCCAGGAAATTGTAAGGGGCTTTGAATCCATAAAATCTTCTTCTGAAATCATAGGCTTTTTTGAAAAGGCTATTAATTTTGCCAATGAGGAAATATATAATTATGCCATGCAAAACCTGCAAGGCTCCGGAATTGGCACTACCCTGACATTGGGTTTTTTACAGAATAAAAAGATTACGATTGCCCATATAGGTGACAGCCGTTTTTACTTAGTCCGTGACGGAGTAATCAAATCCATGACCCGGGATCATTCTTTTGTGGGCGAACTGGTTGAAAAGGGGATACTTGATCAGGAGGAAGCAAAGTATCATCCATTGAGGAACCAGATAACACGGGCCTTAGGATACGAAAAGGATATACAGACAGATTTCTATAATATAGATGTAAGAAATGGTGATATATTACTGTTTTGTACTGACGGGCTTACTGCCAAAATATCTTCCGACGAATTGCTTACTATGCTTAAGGAAGAAAAAGAATTGGATGAAATATTGAACAATATGGTTAAGCTGGCCAATCAACGCGGCGGAGACGACAATATTACAGCTATTATTGTTAAAATTTAGTCAAGGAATATTGGTTTATCCCCTGCATACAGATTAGAAAAATAAGGGGTGCTTGATATATAGAGTTTGGAGAAATGTATGTTCATTCCAAAAAATCTATGGAGTTGAGGTGCAGAATGACTGGAAAAGTTTTAAATAACAGATATGAATTGGTAGAAAAAATTGGAAGCGGCGGAATGGCTGATGTTTATAAAGCAAAGTGCAGAGTACTTAAGCGCTGGGTAGCGGTGAAGATCCTGAAGGACGAATTCATCAATGACGAAGAGTTCCTCGAAAGGTTTGAACGAGAAGCATACGCAGCGGGGAGCCTGAACCACCCGAATATAGTTTCAATATACGATGTGGGCAGGGAAGATAATATATATTATATAGTTATGGAATATGTTGACGGTATAACGCTCAAGGATTATATCCGCCGGAACGGAAGGCTTTCATGGCCTGAAGCGGCGGAGATAGCAATGTCAATATTAAGTGCATTGCATAAGGCTCACAGGCATAATATTATACACCGGGACATAAAACCTCAGAATATATTAATGACTTCAGACAGTGTGCCAAAGGTAGCTGATTTTGGTATTGCCCGTGCTTCAACAACCGCAACAGTAACGAGAAAAGTGGATACTGTCGGGTCTGTCCATTATGCATCACCGGAGCAGGCAAGGGGAGGATATACCGACGAAAAATCGGATCCGTATTCTGTTGGTGTTACCCTGTTTGAAATGCTTACGGGAACCGTGCCGTTTAACGCCGATAATCCGGTTACCGTAGCCTTAAAACATATTGAGGACGAACCGCCCAGTGTGACTGAATATGTTCCGGATATACCAAAAGCCATGGATGCTATAATAAAGCGTGCAATGAAAAAATCAAAAGCAGAACGGTATGACAGCGCCCTGCAGATGATAGCTGATTTGGATCATCTGAAAAAAGGGGAGGAAACGTTAAAGGAACAGAATAGCCTGACGGATACATTTGCTACAAAGGCTATTGAGGGTTTGGAGGAAGAAATTTTGAAAGGCAGGAAAAATAATAAAAAAGACAAGAAAAAAGATAAAAAAGCAAAAGACAATAGGAAGCTGGTTATAACTGCATATGTTGTTCTCATTGGAGTTATTTTAGCAGGTCTCTGGCTTACTTATTCCTATGTGGTAAGTCCGATTCTAACTGATTTGCTGGCTCCCAGCACACCAAGCGTTGAAGTGAAAAACTATGTTGGAATGCATATAGACGAAGCATTGGCGGATTTAGAGAGTCTGAATCTGCCATATGTTGATCCTGTGTATGAATACCATGACACCATAGAAAAAGGCATAATTATAGATCAAAAGCCTGCTGCAAAAATAAAAATTAAACCCGGCAAGGATGCCTATACAAAGGTTGAGTTCATTGTCAGCAACGGAGTTGAGGAGGTTATAATACCCGAAGACATAAAATTTAAAGATTACCTTGAAGTGCAGATTCTTTTAAGGGACGAACTGAAACTAAAACCCAGGGAAGTTTCCGAATACAACGATGAAGTTGC
>JAAYGP010000315.1 GCA_012727625.1 Clostridiaceae bacterium | reverse complement strand
AGCCCGGAGGGTATTTGTTTATAGGTCACTCCGAGTCCCTCAACCGGAATGAGTCTGGCTACAAATACATTATGCCCGCCGTTTACAGGAAAGAATGAGGTGAGGATAGTTGCCTGATAATATAAGGGTTTTGGTGGTTGATGACAGTATTTTATATCGTGAAGCCCTGTCAAAAGGCATGTCAGCCGATCCGCGTATTGAGGTTGTCGAAACTGCCGGTGATCCTTTCGACGCAAGGGATAAGATTATTAAATACAGGCCTGATGTTATGACTTGTGATGTGGAAATGCCCAGGATGAACGGCATTGAGTTTATAAGACGCCTGTTGCCGCAATATCCGATTCCGGTTATTGTAGTAAGTTCTGTTAACAGAGCCGTATTTGACGCAATGAAAGCAGGGGCCGTTGATTTTGTTGCCAAGCCTGATGTAAACTCAACAGACAGCGTAAAGTTCTTTATTACAGAGATGATTGAAAAAGTGAAAATAGCTTCCATGGCAAAGGTCATGCTTTCAAAAGCAGAAGAAAAGGTGACAGGAATCAGAAACAATGTCAGGGAAAGTGGGAAATGCATTATAGCCATCGGAGCATCAACAGGGGGTACGGAAGCAATCAACAGCATTATAAAGGGACTGCCTGAAAGCACACCCGGTATTGTTTTAGTACAGCATATACCACCAGTTTTTTCAAAAATGTTTGCCGAGAGGCTTAACGCATTTTCAGCATTAAATGTCAAAGAAGCTGTGACAGGGGATTTAATTAAGCCCGGGCAGGTTTTGGTCGCACCGGGGGATAAACATATGAAAGTGGTTAAAATTGGTGATAGCTATAAGGTGCATTGCTTTACCGGAGAAAAAGTAAATGGTCACCGCCCCTCTGCCGATGTACTTTTTGAGTCGGTTGCCAAAGAAGCAGGAGGCAATTCCATTGGAGTTATCCTGACCGGTATGGGGTACGACGGGGCAAAGGGGCTTCTTTCAATGCGCAGGGCAGGAGCACGGACCATAGGACAGGATGAACAGTCGTGCGTCGTTTATTGTATGCCAAAAGTGGCATACAATATAGGAGCGGTGGAAAAACAAGTTTCGCTGAAAGACATTGCACGTCTTATATACAAACTTACGGGGTAAAACGCAATAAATAAGGCAGGTTCATGATCACACAGCTTGCTTATAAAAACTTAAGACTGAAGCAAAATCCGTTGAGTCATCCAACGGGTTGTTTTAAAATTATGTGTCAAAATTCCACAAATAAAACCTGCATGTTTTTTGATACTGTTCGCACCTTGATTCAGTTACTTAACAGGACAGATATTATGCAATGGCGGAAACAAGAGTTTCATTCGCAAGAGCTTTATAGTTCTATTGCACAATATCTTTTTAATTTTGAAGTAAAAAACAGTTACTGTCCACAGATTCTGTAAATAGTTTACAAATTCATCAGTTCTATCTGTGCGGCTACCAGGCTTCCGCCGCAGTATTTTTCTCTCAGCTTCGGTTTTTCAATTTTCCCTGTAGGGTTACGGGGAACCTTGTCAAAAATTATTCTTCGCGGGCGTTTATACCGGGGAAGAACTGAACAAAACTCCATTATTTCCTCTTCAGTACAGGTGCAGCCAGGCTTAAGCTCAATTATTGCAGCGGCAATTTCACCCGTTCGCTTGTCCGGCAGACCTATAACAGCCACATCCTTTATTGAGTCATGGCCATGAAGGAAATCCTCAATCTGGACAGGATAAATATTCTCCCCGCCGCAGATAATAACGTCCTTTTTTCTGTCAACCAGGTAAATAAATCCATCCTCATCCATGCAGGCCATGTCTCCGGTAAAAAGCCAGCCGTCTCTCAACACTGCTTCGGTTGCCTTTGGATCCCTGTAATAGCACTTCATGACGCCGGGGCCTTTAACCGCAAGTTCTCCGACCTGTCCCTTGTGAACCGGCTTTCCGGATTCATCAGCAATCATTGCTTCCCAGTTATAGCCGGGTATGCCTATAGCACCGACCTTGTGTATGTTTTCAATTCCAAGATGAACACAGCCCGGTCCTATTGATTCACTTAATCCATAGTTTGTGTCGTACCGGTGATTAGGAAAATATTTCTTCCATCTTCGGATTAAGCTTGGAGGAACGGGTTGAGCACCTATATGCATTAACCACCATTGTTCAAGATTGTAATTTTCAAGCTTTACCCTGCCGCTTTCAATTGCGTCAAGTATATCCTGTGCCCAGGGGACAAGAAGCCAGACAATTGTAACTTTCTCATCCGACACTGCCTTTAAAATCCACTCCGGCTTAACGCCGCGCAGCAAAACTGCCTTACCGCCCACAAGAAAACTTCCAAACCAATGCATTTTTGCGCCGGTATGATAAAGGGGAGGTATACATAAAAAACAGTCTTTACGTGTCTGTTTATGATGCCTTTGCTCTGTAATACAGGATGACATCAGGCTTGAGTGGGTGTGAAGAATGGCTTTTGGAAAGCCTGTTGTCCCGGATGAAAAATATATCGCGGCATCATCTTCTTCAGAAATAGAAACTTCCGGTGCAGTTTTCCGGCAAGCTGATGTAAGATCATTATAGCTTTCGGCAAAAGGCGGGCAATCATCACCCACAAAATGATATAGCCTTATTCGCGGAATCTTATCATATATAGTTTCAATGCGGCTGATAAACTCGGGGCCGAAAATAAGAGCGTCTGCTTCCGACAACTCCAGACAGTATTTAATCTCTTCTGCCGTATACCGATAGTTCATTGGAACAACCACAGAACCGTATTTCAGAATACCAAAATATACAGGCAGCCATTCCAGGCAGTTCATCATTAAAATAGCGACCTTATCCCCTTTTTTTATACCTCTGGAACTTAGCAGATTCGCCGTTTGATTTGCTTTTGCGTCAAACTCCGACCAGGTTATTTCACGACGGTACCGGGTATCGGATATTGTTTCCACCAGCTCAAATTCCCGCCATGTTTTTTCGCTTTTTTCCCGAATTTCCGGAGTGATTTCAACAAGACTTACATCATTACCGTACAACCGTGCATTTTTTGACAAAACTTCAGTTATTATCATGTTTTCTTTCTCCTTAACCTATCCATACTACAACAAAATTCATACAAGTTTATTGTATAAAATATATCTTAACACTTTTCCTTCAGAGTTTCAAGCAGCAATGCAGCCTTTTCAACGATTAAGTTTTGTGGTAGGATCAAAACACAATAGATATAATTCAGCAGGTGAGAGGATGCGGCATGAATCAATTACCCGAATGGGATAATTTTGTAAAGGCATGTCTTAACTGCAGGGCGTGTGAACTTGCAAAAACAAGAACCAGGGTTGTTATAGGAAGGGGTTCAAACAAAAGTGCCCGGGTTGTACTGATAGGTGAAGGCCCGGGTGAGCAGGAAGACCTGACAGGACAAGCTTTCGTAGGCAGAGCGGGAAAGCTGCTTGATAACCTGCTTTGTGCCTTAATGTTTGAGCCGGAGGATTATTATATCTGCAATATTGTTAAATGCCGCCCTCCGCAAAACCGTGAGCCATTTAAGGAGGAGGTTGCAAAATGCCTGCCGTGGCTTCGGTACCAGGTTAAACACATAAAACCGGATATAATTGTATGTTTGGGTGCTGTCGCGTTAAAGTATATTGTAGGGGATGATGCGCGTATAACAAAAATAAGGGGAAACTGGATTGATCGTCCCGGCTATTTCAGAATTATGCCAACATATCACCCTGCTGCGGTCTT
>JAAYGP010000314.1 GCA_012727625.1 Clostridiaceae bacterium | reverse complement strand
TGATGTGTCCATAACCTTTAATCCCGCCGCCTGTGCTTTTTCACGGCTTTTGGAATCCGGCGCAAGGCCCACAATTACATTTATACCGCTATCCTTGAGGTTCAGCGCATGGGCATGCCCCTGGCTTCCATAGCCAATAATGGCTACTGTTTTGTTTTCCAATAATTTTAAATTGCAATCACTGTCATAATACATTTTTGCCATGGTAATCATTCCTTTCAATGTTTATTTAATATTGCAGTTGTTTGCTTTATCCTTGAACAGCAATTAATATTTTTCACTGTTGCTTCTTATGGTTTTTTCACCGCGTTCCAATGAAATCAAACCCGTTCTGACGTCCTCCAGTATTCCAAAAGGCCGGAGCATTGTCTGCATTGCTTCCACCTTACTGCCGCTGCCGGAAATCTCTATTGTCAGGGTCGATTTTGAAATATCAACAATGCTTGCTCTGAAGACTTCTGCAATCTGCATGATTTCAGAACGAACAGAGGTGTCTGCACGAACTTTTATTAAAGCCAGTTCACGGTGAACAGAGTTTTCTTTATCAAGCTTTTCAACCTTAATAACGTCTATTAGCTTTGCAAGCTGTTTTTGCACCTGATCAACCGTATTTTCGTCGCTTTCCACCACGATGGTCATACGGGATATTCCGTCTTCATTTGTGACACCAACGGCAAGGCTGTCAATATTAAAGCCACGCCGGCTGAACAAACCTGCGACACGGGACAAAACCCCGGCCTGGTTATTAACAAGTACAGATAAAATGTGTTTCATGCATAACTCCTCCCTTTATCCATGTTTGACCCTGAATAAATCCTAAATCAATACAGCACCTTTACTTGCAGATGTCACAAGCCTTGCGTAACGGCCCAGGTAACCGGTTTTAATCCGTGGTTCAGGAGCTTTCCAGGATTTAAGCCTTTCTTCTATTTCCTTGTCGGTAAGCTCAACATCAAGCTTTCCGGAAAGGATATCAATGTTTATAATATCCCCGTCCCTTACTATGGCAATAGGTCCGCCCTCCATTGCCTCAGGTGAAATATGTCCAATTGAAGCTCCTCTTGAGGCTCCTGAAAATCTTCCGTCGGTAAGCAATGCAACGTCCCTGTCAAGACCCATACCTGCAATAGCCGATGTGGGGCCCAGCATTTCACGCATGCCGGGGCCTCCCTTTGGTCCTTCATAGCGTATGACAACAATATCTCCTTTTTTAATCCCACCGCTGTATATGGCTTTTATTGCGTCGTCCTCCGAATCAAAAACCCTTGCCGGACCTTTATGGCACAGCATTTCATCTGCGACACCGGATCGTTTTACCACTGCCCCGTCCGGTGCTATGTTGCCTTTAAGAACAGCTATACCCCCTGTTTCACTGTATGCATTGTTAATATCACGGATTACATTGTGATCCAGTATGGCTGCTTTTTCAATGTTAGCTGCAACAGTTCCGCCCGTTACTGTTAATAAATCAAGATGCAAAAGGTTCTTTCCGGTGAGTTCCTTCATTACGGCCTGAACTCCGCCGGCCTGGTATAAATCCTGTACATGCCACGGTCCTGTCGGGGCAAGTTTACACAGGTTTGGAACCCTTCCGCTTATTTCGTTTATAATATCAAGATCAAGCTCAATTCCAACTTCATGCGCAATAGCAGGCAGATGAAGCACCGAATTGGTGGAACAGCCAAGTGCCATGTCAACGGTTAAGGCATTTTCAAAGGCTTTTGCAACAAGAATATCGGAGGGTTTAATATTTTTCTCAACAAGCTCCATGATTTTCATTCCGGCTTGTTTCGCCAAACGTATTCTTTCCGCATAAACCGCGGGAATTGTACCATTACCGGGAAGCCCCATTCCAAGAACCTCAGTTAAGCAATTCATTGAATTTGCCGTAAACATTCCTGAGCAGGAGCCGCAACCAGGGCAGGCATTATCTTCATAAAACAGCATATCCTCTTCGTTTATAAGACCGGCTTTAACAGATCCCACAGCTTCAAAAACACTGTTCAAATCAAGCTGTTTTCCGTTCTTTTTCAATGAGAGCATGGGCCCTCCGCTTATAATTATAGACGGAACATTAACCCTTGCCGCTGCCATTAACATGCCTGGAACGATTTTATCGCAGTTTGGTATGAAGACCATGCCGTCAAAGCTGTGGGCCCTTGCCATTGCTTCACACGAATCGGCAATAAGCTCGCGGCTTGCAAGGGAATATTTCATACCTTCATGTCCCATGGCAATCCCGTCACAAATCCCAATAGCGCCAAACCCGACGGGTGTGCCGCCTGCCATGCGAATGCCCGCTTTCACAGCCTCAGCAATTTTGTCAAGATGTATATGTCCGGGCACTATTTCATTAACAGAATTAACAACACCTATTAACGGTCGCCGGATCTCCTCGTCGGTATAACCCATAGCCTTAAACAGCGATCTATGGGGAGCTCTTTCAATGCCTTTTTTTATAATATCACTTTTCAAGGTTTTCCTCTCCTTTTATGCGTATATCAGC
>JAAYGP010000313.1 GCA_012727625.1 Clostridiaceae bacterium | reverse complement strand
TGTCAATCCTGATCTCCTGTTGACGGACGAAAAAGAGATAGAAAAACTCAAAGAACTGGTAAAAAGATATGACATTGAAATTGGTGCATTAAGCTGCCATGGTAATCCGGTTCATCCGCAAAAGGAAATAGCCCGAAGCTTTCATGAAGACTTTGAAAAAACAGTGCTGCTTGCTGAAAAGTTGAGTGTTGACAGAATAGTTTGTTTTTCCGGTTGTCCAGGAGATTCACCGGGCTCAATGTATCCCAACTGGGTAACCTGCCCCTGGCCGGAAGATTTTCTTAAAATATTGGATTACCAATGGAATGAAGTGTTGATTCCTTATTGGCAAAAGACTTCGAAATTTGCCATGGATCACGGTATTAATAAATTATGCTTTGAAATGCATCCCGGCTTTATGGTTTATAACCCGGAATCCTTGCTTAAACTTCGTGCTGCTGTTGGAGATATTATTGGTGCCAATTTAGATCCCAGTCACCTTTTCTGGCAGGGAATTGATCCTGTTGCAGCCATCCGCGAACTGGGCGACGCAATTTACTTTTTCCACGCAAAGGACACAAGAATAGATTCATACAATACTTCAGTTAATGGTGTTCTTGATGTGAAACATTATGGTGATGAAATAAATCGTTCATGGATATTCAGAACAGTGGGATATGGCCATGATGCACAGGTGTGGAAAGACATTGTCAGCGCGCTGAGAATGGTTGGATATGACCATGTTCTTTCCATTGAGCATGAAGACAGCCTGATGTCGGTCAGCGAGGGACTTCAGAAAGCAATAAAATTCCTTAAGGATGTTATGCTCTTTGAAGGTACCGGAGAAATGTACTGGGCGTAGTCCTGTTGACTTCAGTGGGGGATGAACCCCCACTGATTTTGGCACAGGAACAAAAGGCAGTTGATTGTTGCTCCTTATGTACTGCTTTCCGCTGAAGTGTTTCAAGTTATTGTACAATACCTTTACATAACCTGCAAACAGTAACATATTATGGAGCATTTGTATACATTGCGAAAATAAAATTTGAACTGGCAGGTAAAATATAGTATAATTTAGGCAAACCTGTTTAAGGAGAGAAGTTAATATGGATACGCCCAGAAATAACTCCGGTCTTATAATCGCAGCATGTATTCTTTTTCCTCTGCTTCTTTTTTTTCAGTTTATTCCACTAATCGGCGGCTTCTTAGTTATGGTAAAAGGTTATTCTATTTTCAAGGGAATTGTTAACAGTCCGTTTACTGGTCTTGACAACATTATAAAGACGCTCACAGATTCTGCTTTTCAGTCTGCTCTTATGAATACTGTAAAAATAAATCTTTTATTTCTTGCGTTTGTAATGGCCCTGGCATATTTTCTGGCATTGTCACTTAAGGGGCTGAATAAATGGTTGCAAAATCTATTCACATGCTTTTTCCTTATACCGCTTTTTATACCGGGAAGCGTAATGGCCCGCATTGTTATATCGTGGTTTCAGGGAACAGCAGTGCTTGTTTCGCCCAGTTTATTCCCTGTTATTTACGCATTCATGCTAACTGTTAAAGCTGTTGGAATACCAACAATATTTATGCTTAAAACCTGGCAGATGCAAAATGGTGAAACAGAAAAAACAGGCTTTGAAAGGCTTATGGCTCCGGTTGCTTTTGTATTAATCCAATGTACAGCTTTATTGAATTCCGATATAAGCTCAATACTGACTTTAATAAATCCGTTGGTTTATAAAACAGGTGATGTATTGGATTATTACATATACAGAACAGGTTTTGTTAATGGGCAATTTGCCCTGGCACAAAGCGCATGGTTTATACAATTTTTTATTCATTTAATAATAGGCATTGCGGTTTACTTTTTGTTAAAACGCGCTATCAGATGGGAGTTGGACTTTTCAAATTCAAACAACCCTGACGCTGAGGAGTTCGAAAAACCACAGGCCATAAACCCGGGAGGCCTGATTTTGCCAACGCTGTTTTTATTCTTTATATTATGGTTTGTTTTCAAACCGCTTTTGGTTGATGGTTTTATTGGGATTATTGACAGTTTTCCGAAGCATGCCGGGAGGTTTTTTTCTTCATATATAAATTATATACTTATATATGGTTTTACAGCCCTTGCAGGTGTGCCTATTTCTGTTGTACTTGCCAGAAGCATTCATTTAAAGGGCGTATTTGGGAAAATTACAGGATTTTTTCTTGCAATCTTACTTTTCAGCGGGGGTTTAAGTATTCATCAATATTTGTTTATCAGAGCCCTTGGGGCGGTAGATACAATATTTGCTCCTGTATTCTATTATATCTTTCCTGTTACCAACAGCCTTGTTCTGGCGGTCATTATTTCATTTAAAACGCGGAAAAGCAATAGTCAAAGAGAAGAAATCAAAGTATGGCAGCCTGCTTTTGTTCTTGGATTAATACAGTTTGTAATAATGTGGAGTTCAGAGCATGTGCCGCTTTTGTTGTTCAGCAGAACGACCAATATACCGCCTCTTTTGATTGTAAGAACAATTTCTCAGGCAGAACCCGGAAACATGTTCCTGTTACATAGCCTGGATTTATTTATTGCCATTCTTCCAATAGGTTTGTTTTTAATTTTCAGACGATACATTACAGAATGGATTCTCCTTGCTTTCATAAGAATAAAAGGCAGATGATTATAATTTGCGCTCATAATTACGCTGTAGAAATTGTTAAACGTAAAATTCAAATAGACTGAGATTATAATTATCATATAAAAAAGTTGCAGGATTTGATTTCTGCAGTTTTTTTAAGCGCGCTGCTCATAATGCGCAGCCTTAGGAATTTTTTTATCGGACACGCCGTAAGACTCCATCCTTAAGG
>JAAYGP010000312.1 GCA_012727625.1 Clostridiaceae bacterium | reverse complement strand
TCTTAAGGCAAAGGAAGAAGCCATCAACAGCAACACCTGTGCTGTTTAGCATGAGCCGATACAGGGGGAAAGCGGTGTTAACCCCGCAACGACTGAGTTTTTAAAAGGGGTTCGTGAATTATGCGACAAAAACGGTATTTTCCTTATCTTCGATGAAGTGCAAAGCGGTCTGGGCAGAACCGGAAAACTTTTCGGATATCAGCATTACGGAGTTGAACCGGATATTATCACCCTGGCAAAAGGTCTCGCAGGAGGCTTTCCAATAGGCGCATTATGCGCAAAAGAGCATGTTGCAAAGGCTTTTTCTCCAGGCGATCATGGTTCTACCTTTGGAGGCAATCCTCTGGCCTGCAATGTTGGTTATGCCGTATTATCCACAATTATCAATGAAAATTTAAGTGACAATGCAGCTGAAGCAGGGGAATACTTCTTTAAGAGAATGAATTCCCTGAAAGAAAAATATTCGGTTATTGAAGAGGTCCGGGGAAAAGGCCTTATGATCGGCATACAGTTTAACAAACCCATAGCAAGGGAATTGAATAAAATGCTGTTCGAGGAAAAATATCTTTTGGGTACGGTAGGAGACAATATTCTGCGCATTCTCCCGCCCCTTATTGTCACCAGGAAAGACTTTGACGGGCTTATTTCTGTTCTGGATAAACTCCTTGGACAAATTGACAGGGAATAAAAATACTCATATACGCGACTATGGCTATGTTCCGGTTAACATGCCTGAATATTGGTACTGTTGCGTCAGTTTACATGAAAGGGCTTTCTGTTTTAAGCTGAAAGCCCCATCCTCTCATTTTTGAAGCAAACCGGTTACATACTCCCTTATCCAATAAAGTCCTCAAAGGTACCTAGCTGGTCAAAGAAACTGCCAACAGCAGCTATAATTACAACATACAGGATAATACTTATCACAATCATAACGGCGCCGATTATCAGCATGGCCCTGGCAAAGTTCTGTTTATTTCTGTTTGTATTACTCCCAAAGGCCCACACCAGCAAACAAATAATATTAACAATGGGAATGTAAGTTAATAAAAGTGTTCCAAGCCATCCGCCCATACTGTAGACATTGTCCCTTGGATCCGTAATATTCACTGTGTTTTGATAAGCCGGAGCCGGCTGAGGCCTTGGCTGATAATTATATGTCTGCTGCTGAGGCTGATATTCAGGCGTTGGAGCAGGGCTGTATGTAGGTTGTGGTGATGTCTGCCGTGACTCCTGACCATTGCTTTGTTCAAACTGCTGAACGTTGTACCCGCAAGACTCGCAGAATTTTGATCCATCCGGCACATTTGCACCGCATTTTGGACAGAACATATTTTTATCCTCCTTTTTTAACCATTACTAATTGAATGGCAGAAATACGATTACCAGTGAGGCTCATCTTCTTTTACGAAGCTCTGCTGTTATGTCATCCCATGTAAGCCCCTGCTGAACCATAAGTACCATTAAATGGTATATGAGATCGGCTATCTCATACTGAATTTCATCCTTTTTTTCATTTTTAGCTCCGATAATGACTTCCGAAGCTTCCTCACCGATCTTTTTAAGTATCTTATCCAGGCCTTTCTCAAATAAATAATTTGTATATGAACTGTCTTTCGGATTTCTTTTTCTGTCCTCTATAACATCATATACTTCCTGCAATATATTAAATTTATCGTCCATTTTCCTTTCCTCCTTCTATTGGTATCTCACGATAAAAACATGTCCTCGAACCTGTATGACAGGCAGCTCCCGTTTGTTCAACCAATAAAAGAAGCGTGTCCCCATCGCAATCATACAATATATTCCTTATTCTTTGATAATTACCCGAGCTCTCACCCTTAATCCATAACTTATTTCGGCTCCTGCTCCAGTAAGTTGCTTTCCCGGTTTTCAGGGTTGATTCAATGGATTCCGGGTTCATCCAGGCAAGCATCAACACCTCTTTTGTATTAACATCCTGGGCTATTGCAGGAATAAGACCCTGATCATTAAATTTCAGATCCGCAAAATTCATTTCAAAGTTCCTCATTGATTTTTTATTTATACTCTATATGATATCCGACGCATAATAATCATTTTCCGGCAAGTTGCTGCCTGATTTCCCCAAGGTTTCAATACCTTGATCTTCCATTATTATATAGTAAATTTTACATAACTGCAATAACTTCTGAAAAAGACCGGCATGGGGCGCTGCTATAACAGTTACTGTTCACACCCTGACCTGATTCAGGTTCTGCCAAAGCTGCCCCGGACATTGAGCAATGACGGTTACTGTTTACAGATTCTGTATAAAGGTATTGTGCAATAGCATGAAACTTTATCGTAATGAAGATCTTGTTTTCGCCATTGCACAATATCTGACCTGATCATTAATTGAAATAAGGTATGAACAGTAATGCTTTAACTTCTACTGTTCAGAAGTTCTGTATCCGGATACTTCGCAATGAATGGAAATTTCGGCTTAAACTGCAGCCTGGAGCTGTATAGTCAGAACAAGGAAAAGCAACATTAACCTATTACTCCCGTGCCGGTCTCATTCTAAAGGGTCAGAATCCCTTCAGGTGTGTTAATTATTATAAGAACCTGTTCTTCTTTTCCCGTGAGCGCGTTAATATACACAATAAAATCCTTGTCATTCAGTTTTCCTTTGATCTCGTAGCAAAATATCTCTGTCCCGAATTTTGTTGGTATAATGGCCATGCCAACCGCATTAATATCAGCTTTTGCCAGAACCTTTGTCCTTGCTGATTCCTCTGAGATCCCAGGCTGCGGGATCTCTCTCTTTGTGTGATTCATAATATACCCTTTTGATTCAAATCCCACAACTTCACCTGTATCAAGAGCTATTTTGACCTTGATTAGATCAGGATACACAACAACTCCATCCTGTTCATAGGCATAGTTAATGGCTGCTGTGCTGTCTTCCTTAATATAATAAGTGTCTTTCATATTCTTATAGCCCCTGCTTTGCAAAAACTCAAGACCGGCTTTTTTGGCCTTTTCCACATCCAGGGTTTCCTGATCCACATTCCTGTTATAAAGCATCCAAATCACATGGCCGCCTTTTTTTGTTATGTCAGCTGTAGCAAATTCATCTTCTGGTCTGTCCCTGAACTTTATTCTGAAATTATATGCAGGCAGGGTGTCTGTCTGAATGTCTCCCACATGTTCCACGGACGCAACCCTGTCCGCTCCGAAAAATTCGGTAAGCTTTTTTTGAGCCTCCTCTACGCTGATA
>JAAYGP010000311.1 GCA_012727625.1 Clostridiaceae bacterium | reverse complement strand
TTATGACGCACATGTTATAGATAACGGGTCCAAAAGAAGCTGCGGCAAACTTGTTATACGCATTCAGGATTCCATTGCTCTGGCCTGCCAGAATCATAAAAACTGCCGACGGCAGGAGAATTCTGGTCAGTTTTACTGTAAGCCGGAACTGTTCAGTACCTTCCTGGTACCCTTTGGCAACAATACTTACAAAAAAAGGAGTGCGTATGAAAAACAAAATTTCCACAAAAATAACCGCAATAACCGTTACATTAATAAAGGTGCCGACAGCTTTCCAGCCCTCCCTTTCTTCTCCCTTTGAAAGGCTGGAGGCAAGAATCGGAATAATAGCCGCCGCGATGGCACCGCCAATAAGCAGGTCAAAAGCTAAATCGGGCAGCGAAAATGCTACCCAGAACTCATCTGAATAGCCTTTCGGAGACATAATACTGCTTATCAGAACATTTCTTAAAAATCCGGTTATACGGCTTAACAGGGTAGCAAACATAACCAATGCGGCCGTACCGGACAGCTGTTTTTCCTTGCCTGAACCCAAATCTGTATCCTCCTGCTGGTTTTATACTTGTTACTGTTCATATGTTCCGCCGGGATATACTGTGAACCATACAGCTTCTCCTGCAAATTGAGCTCTTGTTTCTGCAATTCCGCAAACCCATGATGGCATAAACGGCAACTGAATCAGGTTAAGAGAGAAAGAAACGTTTACTTCTAAAGTGCTAGATATCCAGCCCCAGTATCAGCCTTCGTATTATATCCAAAGCACGCATGCAAGCGCCATTGCGGATTCTTTCCCTATTGCCCATAAGATCATATGATTTGCATACAACCCTGTCCCCAACCGACACGCCGATATAAACAAGCCCTACCGGTTTATCAGGCGTTCCTCCGCCAGGTCCAGCAATGCCTGTTATGGATACACAAACCTGGGCCGATGTTTTTTTTCTTAATCCGTTCACCATTTCCAATGCCGTTTCGCGGCTTACCGCTCCAAATTTATCAATGGTTTCCTGGTTAACACCCAGTTCATCGACTTTGGATTTGTTACTGTAAGTAATGAACCCCTTGTCAAAAACCCCTGAAGCACCGGGAAGACTTGTAATTCTCCCTGCCAGAAGACCTCCTGTGCAGGATTCCGCAGTGGCCATGACAAGCTTCTTTTCATTTAACAGGTTAAAAACCACCTGTTCCAGGGTTTCTCCTTCCTCGGAGTATACAAAGTCCCCAAGCCTTTCCTTTATATCATTGACAACCGGGTTTAAAAGCTTCAAGGCTTCTTCCTTATCGGGACATCTGGCGGTCACCCTGACCGTAACCTCACCCTGGGACACATATGGTGCGATGGTCGGATTATTTTGTTTTTCTATTAAGTCAATTAACCTTGATTCCATTTCGGATTCGCCTATTCCAAATATTTTAAGCATTTTAGATACCAATACCAACCCGGTTTTTTGCTTTAGATATGGAAAAACCGACTCATTAAACATCGGCTGCATCTCGTTTGGCGGACCCGGCAGCATAATAACCGCTTTCTCCCCCTCTTCAATGATACATCCAGGAGCTGTACCGTTAAGGTTTGGAATTACCAATGAATTATCCGGCATATAGGCCTGTTTTTCATTGTTCTTCACCATAATTCTATGCTTCCGCATAAAAAAATCCCTGACTTTTTCAAGTATATCCTCATGGAATACCAGTTTTCTGTTCATCGCTTTCGCTATCACTTCTTTTGTAAGGTCGTCCTTTGTAGGTCCAAGCCCTCCTGTTGTAATCACTATGTCTGATCTGTCAAGCGCTCTTTTCAGAGTTTCCTCAAGCCTTGCAGGATTATCACCCACTACTGAATGAAAAAAAACACTGATTCCAAGCTCAGCGAGTCTCTGTGATATATATTGGGCATTTGTGTTTGCTATCTGCCCCAGTAAAAGCTCTGTTCCAACTGCCAAAATTTCTGCTGTCATAAAACACCATCCCGCTTTTTAAACTTCCCCTTCAATAGACGGAGATACTCTTTTGAGTTCGCTCCATAGTTCTGAATAACCTGTTTTCTTTGTAACAGAAACCGGAATCACCGGAATTCCGGGAATAATATTCAATGTTTCCCTTATATCCATGATGCGTTTCTGATAATGCATACGGCTGATTTTGTCTGCCTTTGTCGCAACTACTGCATGAGGCTTTCCCATGCTGCAAATCCACTCATACATTATTTTATCATCAGTTGTCGGCCTGTGCCGGAT
>JAAYGP010000310.1 GCA_012727625.1 Clostridiaceae bacterium | reverse complement strand
TCGCCGGCCAGTTCCTCGCTGTCATACCGCAGCAGGCACGAATCCCTTATAACAGTGTCAAACAAGGAATTTTACAAAAACAGGCTGGTTGTTTTTCCATCCAGTATGCAACACGCTGAGAATATGGGGCTTGTATTTCATCATTTAAAGGACACTGTATATGACAGGGGAAATACCCAGACAAACCCTGAGGAAGCAAGGATAGTGGCAGAGCATGTTATGCGGCATGCAAGGGAACATCCGGAGCTGACCCTGGGGGTTTCAGCGTTCAGTATACAGCAGATGCAGGCTATTATTGATCGCCTGGAAATAATGAGAAGGGTTGATCCATCTGCAGAAAGCTTCTTCCAGTCACATCCTGAGGAGCCTTTCTTTGTTAAGAATCTTGAAAATGTTCAGGGAGACGAGCGTGATGTTATTTTTATAAGCATAGGTTATGGAAGGGATAAGGACGGAATTCTGACTATGAGCTTCGGCCCCTTAAACCGCGAGGGTGGGGAACGGCGGCTTAATGTTCTTATAACCCGCGCCAGACAAAAATGCGTTGTCTTTTCAAATATAACAGGTGATGATATAGATTTAAGCCGTTCTCAATCGAGAGGGGTTGCTTGCCTTAAAACATTTTTAACCTTTGCGGAAAAAGGTATAATGGATCTGCCAGGGGAGACAAGCAGGGACGCTGAATCCGAGTTTGAGCTTCAGGTATATGAAATGCTTGTTGAAAAAGGCTATACAGTGCATCAGCAAGTCGGATGCGCGGATTTTTACATTGATCTGGCAATAGTCCACCCGGAGGATCCCGGCAGGTATCTTTTGGGGATCGAGTGTGACGGGGCATCATACCATAGTGCCCGTTCTTCAAGGGACAGGGATTGTTTAAGACAGGCCGTCCTGGAGAGAAAAGGCTGGAATATATACCGCATCTGGAGCACTGACTGGTTTAAAAGCCCCAATACCGAGATGGCAAAGCTTGAACAACACATATCAAATCTCCTGTCAGAAAAGATCAGCAGTACACCCGCCAAACAGGTGGAACAGCAGCCGGTTCAGATTGAACGGGTACAGGTTGATGCTTCGGATGATGAAATGTTTTCAGCGACAGACAAGTATACTGTCTATCAGGGGAGAGAATTCAACAGTGAATTTGTATACCAGCCGGCATTTTTAAGCAAGCTGATATATGATATTTTATGTGTTGAAAGTCCCATTCACAAGGATGAGTTAATACGCAGGGTCTTAGGATTATCGGGGCTTTCGAGAGCAGGCAGCAGAATACAGAATGTTTTTGACGTGGCCATAAGCCATAACTTAAGGCGAGGCTTGATAAGCGAAAAAGATAATTTTCTTTATTTAAGGGGAAGGGAAATAAAGCTTAGATCAAGAAGTGACCTGCCTGCAGTCAGCAAAAGGTTTGAATACATCCCACCGGAAGAAATTGCTATGGCAATAAAGACTGTCATAAAATCAAGCTTTGGCATGCAGCAGCATGAGATTCCGTTAAGTGTGGCCAAGGTTTTCGGTTTTTCAAGAACCAGCGATGATATTGTTGAGCGTGTAATAAAAATATTGGAGGATCTGGAAAGAGCAGAGGAAATAAAAAAACAGGGAGATACCTATATATCCGCATAATTACTGGCGGTTTTAACATAATGCCAGGTATTATATAAAACACTAAGCAATAGTAAACATGGTACACAGCAACGCTTAAATAAACGCAATACATGAAAGCTGGAAGTTAAAATAAGGGCAGAGGACAGAAAGTGAGGTTTTTAAATAAGCAAACACACATAGAACTATAAAGCTCAGGAAAAAGCACAGAATATACAGGCAATACCAAGTGCGAAAGTCAGCTGATTAAAGGAGTATTAAAAGAAAGGATTGTGAAAGTATGTGCGGGCGTTTTTATGTTCCTGAAAAAGAGATGGACGAATTTGCCAGGCTTGTAACTGAAGTTGAACGGCATTTATTAAAAAAATACGGTGATATTTACCCGGGGGATACTGTTCCCATAATAACCAATGCAAAAGGAACAAGAGAGGTTCATGCCATTAAATGGGGTTTTCCCTCATGGAAAGGCAAGGGCCTCATAATTAATGCCCGAAGTGAAACTGCTCCGGTAAAGCCTATGTTTAAAGCACCTTTTCAGAGGAGAAGGTGCCTTATTCCCGCGGCAGGCTTTTATGAATGGAAAAAGGAAGGACAGGGTGATAAAATAAAAAAAGTGAAGTATTTTATAACCTATGGGAATAAACTTTTTTATATAGCGGGACTTTACTGGTTTTTTAAAGATAAGGAAAAGGAGGGCTTATATCCTGCCTTTACTATTTTAACAACAAATGCCAACGAAAAAATGCGGGGAATTCATGACCGGATGCCGGTTGTGATAGACGAAAGTGATATGGAAAAATGGCTTTGCGCAGAAAATCCTGATGATGTAATTCCGCTGATGGCGCCCAATGATTATGAAAATATGGAAATAAGCAAAAGCGCTTCTTAGCTTAATGCCAGAAAGAAAGTGATATAATAAAACTTTCCAGTTTTACCGATAAAGAAAAATGTGGGGTATTATACCGGTTCGCTCACGGCTTTGAAAAAAATTGATATAAAACGGAATAGAAATAAACAAAAAGAAAAATTCAGGTTGTTTAAATGTGTAAAACTCATGAGCAATCAGAATTTATTACAAATATAATGACAGCATTACATTTTGCCGATATACTTTTGTAGAATTATCCGGTAAAATAAATATACAGGAACCTGAGGTTCATAGGATTGTATTGCTAACTGACACTGGATAAACATAGCAGCAATTACCTGTGTAATTTAAGATATGAGATAAAATTAAAATAAACTTCTAAAAACAGAATTGTTGGAATAAGCATAACATTAGATGAATTTATAGCAGACACGAAAGACAGAGAGGAGTGGGGTTTATCCATGTCCGGAAATTTATTGGGTAATAATTGCGCAAGTTTATCCGGAAGAATTACATCAAAACCTGTGTTCAGCCATGAAGTATACGGTGAGGGGTTTTATACTGTGATGGTTGAGGTGGCAAGGCTTAGTGAGACATACGATATATTACCCGTTATGTTTTCTGAAAGGCTTCTGCCGCTTAGTGAATTTAAGGAAGGTAACACCATAGCTGTTGAAGGGCAGTTCAGAAGCTATAATAATTATAGTTCAACTTCCAGCCATAAGCTTTTGTTGACTGTGTTTGCCCGGGATATAGTTATTTCCGGTCCTGATAATGATTTTAAGATTCCCAACAGTATTTATTTAAACGGATTTATATGTAAAAAGCCAATATATCGTACTACGCCATTCGGAAGGGAGATAGCGGATCTGCTCCTTGCTGTCAACCGCGCATATAATAAATCCGATTATATTCCATGTATAGCATGGGGTAGAAATGCCCGCTTTGCAAGCCATTTTCAGGTTGGCGACAACATAAGGATATGGGGCAGGATTCAGAGCAGGAATTACCAGAAAAAATTACCGGATGGCACAGTTGAGGATCGGGTTGCGTATGAAGTTTCAATTTCAAAAATTGAAGTCAACAAAGACGATGGTGAAATAAATGAATAATTGAAATTTTCAGGTTACTTCAGGATAACATATATCATTGATGGGAGATGGTTTGTCATTATAAAACATTTAAATTTATTATAAATTCGGGAAAGGATTTAAACTCATGATAAAGGTAATATTCGGGACAAAAGGTGTTAGAAAAACCAGATATTTAATTGAAGATGTCCACAGTATAATTGACGACTGCAAAGGTCATGTTGTTTTTGTTGATACAAGTGATGAACTGATTACCAAACTGCGCCATGAAATAAGGTTTGTAAACATCAGGGATTTTGATATAAACGGTCTTGATATATTTTACGGATTTATAAGCGGTTTAATTGCTTCAAACTATGATATTGTTGCTTTGTATACCGATAGGCTTGACACAATAGCCGGCGACAATCCGCAATATGAGAAGTTTTTTAAAAAAATAAGGAATCTCAGTGATAATTATAACATAAGGTTTGTTTTCTCTATTAGTGGAAATATTAAGGATATCCCTGATTATGTTAAAAAAGAATACGCGTTATAATGTAAAATCCGGAATTATGTGTTAAAACAACCCTGAAATTTAGCAGGTTTCTTTTTGATTATGTTAGCAACATAACACATTGAAAAAGGCCAATGAAAAAGAAGCTTTTCATTATACAGCTTCTTTTTTATTTTAAGAAATCCATGTTATCACTTCCGCATGAACATATGAAAGCTAATGAATATTTCATGTTTGCACTGATTCTGACCGTCCCATTAATATTTTCGTTACTGATAATGCCCTGACTCAGTTACTTAACAGTTCAGGGTGTGAACAGTAACAATATTTGCTTTAAGACTTTTAACTTTGATTGGCCGGTCTTTTAAATACAAACATATTCATGTAAAATAGATTAGGAAAAGAGGTGTCTCATATTGTTTGCATCGGTAGTTTTACATAACACTACAAGGGAATATGACAGATTCTATGACTACAGGATTCCAAAAGAGCTGGAGGGTTTTGTTATGCCCGGAATCAGGGTGCTGGTTCCATTCGGCAGAAGTATACGCATGCGGGAAGCTTTTGTTATGGAGATAAAGGCTGAAAGCTCTATAAAAGAGGGCATTAAGGATATACACCAGGTTGTTGACGAATTCCCGGTTTTAACTGACGAGTTGCTTAAGCTTTGCGTATTTATGAAAAAAAGATATATATGCACATATGATCTTGCAATAAGATGCATGCTTCCGACAGGCCTTAAAATTTTACATAAAAATGAAATACTGCTGAATGACGAAATTTCATATTGCGGGGCTGGGACTGAACAGGAGATTATTAATATTCTTAAAGAACATAGCGGCAAAATGTATGTTGAGGAGCTGCAGGGTAAAATTAAAATACCGGTTATGAAACTTTTAAAAAATCTTGAGGATAAAAATATCATCCGTATTGTTAACCGCTTTCAGATGAAAGCAAAAGCCAGGACCAGAAGAACAGTTTATCCGGCAGTTGGGCCTGATGAATACCAGGAGATGGCTTCCAATAACCAAATCCGGAACCTTAAATATATACGCGTTATGGACATTCTTTATGATGAAGGGGAAATGCCTGTTGATGAGCTCAATATGCTGGGTTTTTCAACAGCAGTGCTGAAAAATATGCATAAAAAAGGCTTTCTTAATTTCAGTGAGGAGACGGTTGACAGAAATCCCCTTGATGAATTTGATGTTACTGAATCCAAAGCTTTTAAACTTACCCCAACCCAGGAGGATGCCCTTGGCAATATATATGAGATGCTTAATACCGGAACTTTCAAGGAACTTTTGCTTCATGGAGTTACCGGCAGCGGAAAAACAGAAGTTTATCTCAGAGCAATATCAAAGGTTCTAGAAAAAGGTAAGACAGCCATAATGCTTGTTCCTGAAATTGGATTAACTCCCCAGGCAGTCAGACTGTTTAAAGTCAGGTTCGGCAACTGCGTTGCGGTTATGCACAGCCGTCTTTCAATGGGAGAGCGTTTTGATCAATGGAATAAAATAAGAAATGGTGAAATTAAAGTAGTAATAGGCGCTCGATCAGCCGTGTTCGCGCCCCTTGCGGATATCGGGATAATTATTATTGACGAGGAACATGAAAGCTCATATAAATCCGACAGAACACCCAAATATGATGTAAGAACCATAGCGGCAGCTCGCTGCAGATATAATAACGCAGTGGTCATTTATGGTTCGGCAACTCCGTCGGTAGAAAACTACTTCAGGGCAGTAAGCGGAAAAATTGCCCTTGTTGAAATGGATAAAAGGGCAAATAACAACCCTCTGCCTGAAATAAAAATGGTTGACATGCGCAGTGAAAGAAATAAAGGAAATGAATTCAGCGAGGTTTTAATTAAAGAGCTTAGAAAGAATAAGGAAGCCGGCGAAAAATCAATGCTTTTTATAAACCGCCGGGGTCATTCGCAATTTCTTTTATGCAGGGAATGCGGTTTCATTGCAATGTGCCCGTATTGCAGCGTTTCTTTGACCTGGCATCAGGCTGATGAAAGGCTGGTCTGCCATTATTGCAGCTATGCGACCATAAAGCACGAAATTTGCCCGAAGTGCAGGAGCAAGGAGTTTTATCCTTTCGGGCTGGGTACTCAAAAGGTTGAAGAAGTAATCTCAAAAACCGAACCGGGTTTTTCCGTTATTCGTATGGATTTTGATACAACAGTGGGTAAACATGGTCATCAGAGGATTTTGGACGCATTCAGGGAAAATAATTATGATATCCTTGTAGGCACCCAAATGATAGCAAAAGGGCATGATTTTCCGGATGTAACCCTTGTTGGCATCCTTTCTGCCGATAGTCTCCCGGGAAGTGGCGACTATCGGGCATCGGAAAGGACTTTCCAGCTTATAACCCAGTCAGCAGGCCGGTCGGGAAGGGCATCAAAACAAGGAAGAGTTGTACTTCAGACATACAATATGGATGATTTCAGTATACAAGCAGCCATCCGCCAGGACTATAAAGCTTTTTTCCATCAGGAGATAAGGCTCAGAAAAGAGCTTAAGCTTCCTCCTTTTTTTCAGTTCGGCTGCATACAGATTTCAGGAAAAGATAATAATGAGGTGAGAGACTTATCAGGGAAAATTCACTCCGGTATAACAAATAAGCTGGCAAATATCCCGGGCATTTTTTTATCGAAACCAGCGCCCTCTCCCATTATGAGAATAAAAAACCGTTATCGTTGGAGGATAATATTAAAACACCCGTCAATTAAAACTCTGGGAAGTATACTTGAATGGGTTTATGATACATACAGCAAAAATTTGAAAAGCGAGTTGTCGGTCTCGGTTGATATCAACCCTGCAAGTATGCTTTGATTATTTCTGATCACTTTGTTTGAAGCCATTGGTATGTTATAATATTTTGGGTTGTGAGTTTTTAAAAATTACTGAAAGCTTGCATGTTATTGATGAACATATGAAAAACATTAGCTGCATAAAGAGAAACGGAAAATGTAACCTTGCAAGTATAAACAAGCAAAAACGCAATCAGAAGCAGAGCGGTCCCGGAACCGTATTTAAATTTTGTCGTCGTGAAATACGACATATTATATTTGAATTTTGGAGGATTGTAATTTATGGCGATACGAGAAATACGTAAAAAAGGGGACGATATATTAACAAAAAAATGCAAACCGGTTAATCAGGTCAACGACAGGGTAAAAGAACTGGTCGAAGATATGCTTGAAACCATGTACTCTGCTGATGGGGTTGGCCTTGCGGCACCACAGGTTGGAATTTTAAGGCGTATTTGTGTTATAGATATTGGGGAAGGTCCTTTAGTATTAATCAACCCGGAAAAAATAAAGGAAACCGGCTCCCAATATGAAGTTGAAGGATGCCTTAGTATACCCGGGGTTTTCGGGGAAGTGAAAAGACCGGCAAAGGTTATGGTTAAGGCTCTTAATGAAAAGGGTGAGGAATTTACCGTTGAGGGTGAGGGCTTTCTTGCCAGGGCAATAAGCCATGAAATGGATCATCTGGATGGCGTATTGTTTGAGGATAAAGTTATAAGATATATTGAAGTTAAGAAAGAGGGCTAATGATAAAATGCGAATCGTTTTTATGGGAACTCCGGATTTTGCCGTTCCAAGTCTTGATATACTGGTAAAAAACAAATACGATATTGTAATGGTTGTAACCCAGCCGGATAAGCCAAAAGGAAGGGGTTACCGGGTTAAGTGCTGTCCCGTAAAGGAATATGCCCAAAAAATCGGTCTTAATATAATGCAACCCGCAAGAATAGGGAATGATGACGTAGTTGAGCAGCTGCGAAAGCTTAATGCTGATCTTTTTGTAACCTGTGCATTCGGACAGCTCTTAACTGCCCAGGTTCTTGAAGTACCCGGATATGGCACGGTTAATGTTCATGGATCATTGCTGCCGAAATACCGGGGAGCTGCACCCATCCAGTGGGCTATTATCAATGGAGAGAAAAAAACCGGAGTTACAACAATGTTAACAACTCTTAAACTGGACGAGGGAGATATACTCTTAAAAGAAGAAATTGAAATAGATGATGAAATGACAGCAGGACAACTGCACGACAGGATGTCATTACTTGGCGCTGAACTGCTGTTAAGAACAATAAAAGGTATGGCTGAGGGAACAATAACCCCTCAGCCGCAAAATGAATGTGAGGCCTGTTACGCACCACGTATGACCAAAGAGGTTGGTGAAATAAAATGGGAGGCCAGCGCAAGAGATATTCACAATCTTGTACGCGGTACAAATCCGTGGCCTGGTGCTTATTCCTATATAAAAGGTGAACGGATGAAAGTCTGGAAAACCAGGGTAACAGATGAAGATAAAATAACCGGTAATAAACCCGGGAGCGTTTTGGATGTCACAAAGGAAGGCTTCCTTGTACAGACGGGAAAAGGAACCATTCTTATTATGGAAGTGCAATGCGATAATGCAAAAAAGCTGACTGCTTACCAGTATATTTGCGGTCACAGGGTAAATGCG
Organism: Clostridiaceae bacterium; assembly: GCA_012727625.1. Classification (GTDB taxonomy): domain Bacteria; phylum Bacillota; class Clostridia; order DSM-8532; family DSM-8532; genus JAAYGP01. The sequence goes on along the minus strand of JAAYGP010000310.1, from coordinate 2,875 downwards.
GGAGACTGCTTTGGAAAGGAATAGAAATTTTTACAGATTATCAGCATTAATAATAATTCTAATACTAATTCTGGCCTCTCTTATTCTTTTTGGATCCTATAGGCTGAGTGTACAGTACTTTCGTTTGTTTTTCCATGTTATCTCAGTTTTCCTTTTTGTAATGGCGGTAATTATGCTTCTTGGCTTTTTTGGCGTCGGCAATATAATGAAGCGTAACATGGAATCAGGAAAAAAATCTTCATTTTTAACACGAATTGCATTGCGTTATTTCATACCTTTATTATTAAGCCTGAGCAGTTTGTTCAACAGATATAAAGACGATGTAAGGCAGATTTTTATAAAAGCCAACAACAAGTTTGTTATATCTTCTGTAAAAAAAGTGCCGAAAGAAAAAATTCTTGTTATACTGCCGCATTGCCTGCAAAATTCGGAATGCAGGCAGAGAATAAGAAGCGGACTGAATGAATGTATCCAATGCTCCAGGTGCAATTTAGGTGGTATAAAGGAAATAGTAAAGAATCATGGTGTAGATGCCGAGATTGCAACAGGGGGAACATCCGCAAGAAAAATCATACAGGATAAAAAGCCTCAATTTGTTATAGCTGTTGCCTGTGAAAGGGATTTAACCTCGGGGCTGATGGATGTTAAGGGCATTCCGGTGTATGGAATTCTTAATCAAAGGCCTAACGGACCCTGCAAAGACACGTTTGTCGATATAATAGAAATTGAAAAGGCGATAGAACATTTTTCACTATAAACAATTAGTTTGCCATAGAGCTGAAAATTTAAATTTAGCCTACGATAGTTTTTGGCAAAAATTATATCTTAAGGGCATTTATTAATATTTGCTTTTATGTTAATTCCATATTTATTCTATGATACAGGAATGAAACACCGAAAGTATGCCCGTAAATTTCAGATACTGGCCTTAAGCCGGAAAAAGTTTTCAGATCAGGAGAAGGTGATTTTTTGAACTTGCTGCTCCATATATGCTGCGCGCCGTGTGCCATGGGTGTAATTAAAAGATTAAACAGCGAAAGGATTAAATATACCGGATTTTGCTATAACCCGAATATTCACCCGGAGGATGAATACCGGAAGCGTTATGATTCCGTGATTTCCCTGTCAAAGGATGAAAGCTTTGAGGTTATATCAAACAATGATTTAATGCTTGAGTACTGGAAAGAGAAGCTTGAACCTGAAAAAAACAAACGCTGCGGCGTATGCTATGCCTTAAGGCTTGAAAAAACAGCCAGGACAGCAAAAGAAAAAGGCTTTGACGCGTTTACCACAACCCTTCTGGTCAGTCCCTGGCAGGATCATGAAAAAATAATTGAAATAGCAGAGACTTGCTCAAAAAAATACGGTGTTTACTTTTTGTACATGGATTTCAGGCCATATTACAGAGAGGGGAAAAACGAGGCTTATAAACGGGGGTATTATCTGCAGAAATACTGTGGATGTGTTTACTCCTACAATGAATCCGATCACAAAAAGAAACCGGTGTATAAATTTTAGAAACTGCTTTTTTGTTTTTTTCAGAAATCTGCCGGGTTTTTGCGCTGGAAAATGCTTAAAACACTAAGATCAAATACATTACATTTCGGTTAAATTATATATTTTCTCTTGCTTTATCAAAGAAAGATGTCGAAATTTATATTGAGTTGTTGTATAATGGTAAACACAGGACTGTTTGTGGTCTGTGTTTGCCAATGATAAAACCGTTATGGGGGATAAGGGATGAGAAAGTTCCTTTCAATGCTTATTCTTATTTTTCTTGTTTCCGTGTTTTTAACCAACGCAGTATTTTCAAAGGAAATTACAGTTAAAACGGGGAACTCTTCATTTACATATAAGGGAACAGTTTATAATCTGGAGCTTAATGGTCTGTGGGTTCCAACCGTAACGCCCTGTGTTGTCATTTCCGGTTTTGCGTATGTCCCGTTACGAGAAGTTTTTGAGGATTACCTGGGTCTTACAGTCGGTTATGATAACTTAAGGGAAATGGCCTTTGTCACAAACGGGGTAAAAACCATGGAATACAGCTTCAAGGAACAGGCGATTTATCAGAACGGGAAAAAACTTGATACAACATTGCCTGTTGCCATGATAGATGGCAATATAATGGTTCCTCTTTCAAAAACCGCTGTTTTTTTCGGGTTTACCGCAGGTGTTAAATCCGATAACAAAACCCTTACCATACAATGGAGCAAAAAAAATGATACCGGTACTATTATAAAAGAGACTTTTGTTTCAGGCTCGGTTAAAAATATCGCTTTTTACACGGATGGCGGAAAGGAATTTATCCTTATCGAAACCTCCGCTAAAAAGATAGAAAGGCAGTTTGTTCTTAAGCCTATGGAGGGAAATCCTTATTACAGGCTTTGTGTTCAGTTTTCCGACGCATATATCGAAATGCCCGGACATTTGGATGTTTATGCGGGTTCGGTTCAGCAGATTCGTTTTGCCCAGGCAGAAAATTCAAATAATACAGCAAGTGTTGTTGTGGAAGTGGATCATAACCCTGAATATACTGTTAACACAGTATCAAATGGTATTCAAATTGCTATTGCCTCAGTAAAAAACAGCAACAACACCCATGAACCGTCAAAAGAGGAAGAGAACCAGTCACCGGAACCAACCCCGACACCTGCTACAACGCCGACACCGACCCCTGTTCCGTCGCCAAGCCCTGCTCCGACACCAACACCGGTTCCGGCGTCAACTCCGACCCCGACCCCGGTACCAATCGTTGCTCCGACACCAATCCCGACAGTCGGTCATGGCGCGATTCGCTATACCATGGATGGAGACAACTGTGTTGTATACCTGGACGGAATCGATTTAAATGAAAAGATTAAGGAAAACCCTGAAT
>JAAYGP010000309.1 GCA_012727625.1 Clostridiaceae bacterium | reverse complement strand
TCTTGTTTCCGCTATTGCACAATATCTTACCTGTAAGTAACTGAATCAGGGTGTGAACAGCAGCCTGATATGAGCGGACCGAAAAACAAAATGGACGAAAATATTTCCGGATTTATGTAGATATGATATAATCTTTTATATCATGGAAACAGAAAGGATTAATATGGTTATATCGTCCGCAGTTAAGCAAAAAAATAATCCTGATATGATCCAAATTTATATCGATGGTGTTTATTCTTTCACCATGCCTGCTGAAGTGTATTATAAAATGAACTTGTATGAACGCAAAGAGATCAGTCAGGAAGATATGGAATATATCAAAGAAGAGGTTAATTTAAAGCTTGCAAGGCAGCTTGGCATCAAAATGCTCGCTTTAAGGGATCATTCCGGCAGCGAAATAAGGAATAAGCTCCTTAAAAAAGGCTTTGATAATGAAACTGTTGACAAAACCTTAATGCAGCTCATGTCGATGGGCTATATCAACGACAGTCTTTATGCCCGAAAATATATATCAGACAGACTGAAACTGAAACCCAGGTCAAAAAAGGCCCTGTTCCATGAGTTAAAAAGAAAAGGCATCGATGATGATATAATTGAAGAAGCCTTAAGTGAGACAGAGCTTGATGAATTTCAGCTGGCATACCGGCTGGCAAAAAAGAAATATGGCAAGTATAATGCAAGGGAGCCTGAAGTTCAAAGAAAAATAGCCTCCTTTTTAGGTCACAGAGGGTTTTCCTATGACATCATCTGCAAAACAATAAAACAGATGATGGAAAAGTAAATCAATATCCAGGATGATTATGGCATAACCTGGATTTCGCCGGGATTTAAACAATAATCAAGGTGTTACTGTTCGCAGGTTCTGTTAAAAGATAATGTGCAACAGGAGGAAACTTTAGCGGAATGAAGCTCCTGTTTCCGCTATTGCACAATATCTTATCTTATCAGTAACTGAATCAGGGGTGAACACCAGGGTAATGTTTATTTTCGGGGAGCTTTGCATTTCTATTGCTTATTGAAAACAGATAATATATAATGTTTTAAGAATAATACTGGGGCTCTCAAAAGCAGAGTAGGTATTTGTGCGTCAAGTGCCGGGTGGACGGGGAGTTGTCATCCGGACGAAAAGCCGAAAGGCTTGCGGTACAAATACCGCATCCCGCTGTTGCATGAGGGAGGGTTCCTCTTCATGTAGCATAGTATTATCGGCGGTTAACCAGCTTGCCCGTTGAATGCTTATGTTAACCGGAAATTGAGTAACACTTAACATGAGGGGGTTTTTTTATGCAAAAAAAAGGTTTGCTTTCATTCCTCAACACAAAAACAATGGCATATATGTCTATGCTCATAGCCTTATATGGTTGTTTGTCTTTCTTAACAATTTACATTACACAGGCTTTGCGCTTTAATTTTACTTTTATACCCGTCGCTGTTGCTTCAATACTGTTCGGACCATTGGCCGGCGGCATAACCGGTGCTTTCGGGGACGTTTTAGGATGGGTCATAACCCAAACAGGACCCTATTTCCCCGGTTTTACCATAAGCGGATTTGTTTCCGGGATTATATATGGCGTATTTTTATATAAAAAGGAAATAACAATCAGAAGAGTGGTATTCGCCGCGATTACAATGGTTATTGTCGTCGAACTTTTCCTCAATGCTTTATGGCTTTCAATTCTTTTTGGTAATGCTTTCTTTGTTTTGCTGACAGAAAGACTTTTAAAAATTGTTATTCTTGTTCCCCTGCAATCTGTAGTTTTATTCTATATGAAATTTTTCATAAAACGGCTTAAGACAACTCCGCAAATTTAACGATTGGTGAAAGGATTCGCCTGCTTCATTAAGGCGGGAATACACACCGCAGGGTATGCTGTGGCATCCTGTGAGGTCCATTCCCACCTTTTTCTTTGCGGGCTTGTGTTACTTCACTGTACGATATTTGAAGTTTCCAATGTAAGAAGTTTCAGGTTTTTCTAAGGTGTCTGAAACGTATTAAAAAACATGTTTTCCGTGTATTCGTTTATGAAATCGGGGTTTGCGGAAAGCTCAACATAGTTTATTTTCCTTGAAATTAAACACGCGTCCGTGTATTCTTTCCCGGATAAAAGGGCAAAAACCGCTCCTGCACCGGCAGCGTTGCCTATAACATGGACTCTGTCTTCCAGTTCCTTTGGTAAAAGACCTATGTTGATCGCGCTTTCAACACGCATATAATTGCCAAAACCACCAGACAAACAAACCTTTTGTATATTTTGAACACGAAAGCCCGCTTCTTTCATAAGTATACGAATTCCTGCAGCTATGGCTGCCTTCGCGTTTTGAATCTCCCGTATATCTTTTTGGGTGATTATAATATTCTCATCATACATTGTGGTGTTTGCATCAGCAAGTACAAAAGCATTCTGTCCTTTAAACCGTACAATCCTGTCAGCAAAGTAAAGGGCATCCTGTGGTGATTCATCCCTGTTCAGGATTCGTCCGGTTTCATCAATAATCCCGAGCTTCAGCATACAGGATATGGCGTCAACAATTCCTGAACCGCATACACCTATTGGTTTGCATCCCTTTATTGTTTTTATCCCAAGTTCCCTGTTGTTCGCTATAAAAACCTCACTGATGGCTCCCTCAATGCCTCCCGTTCCGAATAATATATTCGCGCCCTCAAAAGCCGGTCCTGCCGCAGTGGAGCAGGCATACATCCTGTCTTCGTTACCAAGAACAATCTCACCGTTCGTACCAATATCAACAATCAGGGTTATGCCTTTTTCAAGGTGCATTCTTGAAGATAAGACAGCGGCAACAGTGTCTGAACCGATATATGCCGATACTGACGGAATAACAAGAACCCGTCCGTATTGATTCATTTCAAGGCCAATCTCTTCAGGATGAAGTGTACGCTGGGACAGAGTAACCGGAATAAACGGGGCAACCGCAATATTAATACTTGGAAGACCCAACAGAATATGAATCATTGTTGTGTTTCCCACTATGGTGGCAAGGTATATGTCGGAAAGCCTGTGACCTGCTGAATTTATAAGTTTTTTAACAAGAACCTGAAGGGCAATCCGTATTGCGTTTGTCATTTTAACAGCATTATTTTTACTTCTGGATGCATAATCTATTCTTGAAATTACATCCGCTCCGAACTTTCTCTGTGGGTTAAGCATTGATTCAACAGCTATAAGTTTTTTTTCATAAAGATTATATAAATAAGCTGCTATTGTTGTCGTACCAATATCAACAGCAACACCGAAAAGAGTTTTTTCGGTATTGCCGCCTTCAATTCCGGTTATTTCATTCAGCATTTTTATAACAGTTACCTGGTATGAGTT
>JAAYGP010000003.1 GCA_012727625.1 Clostridiaceae bacterium | reverse complement strand
ATGGAGGGATATGTAATGAGCTTATTAAAGGAGTTAACCGCGGGAAAATTGAAAGTAAGGATTTATGACAACAGGAAAAGTCTCGGTGCGAATGCAGCATTGGATGTCGCTTCAAAAATTCGGGAACTTTTAAAGGAAAAACCTGAAATAAATATGATTTTTGCTGCTGCTCCGTCACAGAACGAATTTCTTGAAAATCTTCTGAAAGAGGATATTGAATGGAACAGAATAAACGCTTTCCACATGGATGAATATATAGGACTTGATCCAGACGCGCCGCAAGGATTTGGAAACTTTCTTAAAGACAGGCTTTTCGGGAAAGCAGATTTTAAATCGGTAAACTATATCAATGGAAACGCAGAAGATCCAAAGGCAGAATGTGAACGCTATGCAGATCTTTTGAAGAAATACCCGACGGACATTGTTTGTTTTGGTATTGGTGAAAATGGTCACCTGGCATTTAATGATCCTCCGGTGGCTGATTTTGAGGATCCCGTTATGGCAAAGATTGTGGAGTTGGATCCGGTCTGCAGACAGCAGCAGGTTAACGATGGTTGCTTTGCAAGTCTTGATCTTGTTCCAACTCATGCTATCACCATAACAATTCCGGGTCTTATGGCAGGCAAGTACCTTTACGGAATGGTGCCAGGCAAAACAAAGACTGAAGCCGTAGCCCGCACAGTCAGGGAAAATATTACCACAGAATGTCCGGCGACCATATTGAGAAACCATGACAATGCAATATTGTATACAGATTCGGATAGCGCAAAGGATTTGCTGTAATATCGTTTTTAAAATTGACGGTTGGGTAATATATGAATAGCGCATTTCATGCTACAGCCCGCAAGGAAATTCTGCATGAAATGCGCCCGGATAAAATTTAACAGGTTAAATTGATTTTACATATTTCAGGATCAAACCTGTAAGGGGGATAAGTAATGAATAAGGTAAAAATTGTAAACGGAAAACTCATAACGCCATACCGCATTATTGATGATGCCGTAATAGTGTTTGAAAACGGGAAAATCACATACACCGGTAAAGATGTCAACACGGAAGAAAACTGTGAAATCATCGACGCGAAAGGCTTTTATGTTTCACCGGGGTTTATTGATATCCACACCCATGGCGGCGGCGGACATGATTTTATGGACGGCACAATTGAGGCATATATCGGGGCAGCGACCAAACATGCCGAACATGGTACAACAGCTTTGGTTGCCACCACACTGACAAGTACCCTTGACGAACTGAAAAACTCACTTGAAATATTTAAAAAGGCGAAAAATTCGGAATATGACGGCGCAATTCTGCTGGGAATGCATTTGGAAGGGCCATATTTTTCAATGGCTCAGAAAGGAGCACAGGATCCCAGGTATATAAAAAATCCGGATCCCGAAGAATATTTAAAGATATTAAGCTGGTCCGATGACATCCTGCGATGGAGTGCCGCTCCTGAATTGGACGGGGCCATGGAGTTCGGACGGCAGTTAAAATCAAGAGGAATTCTTGTGTCAATTGCCCACTCCGATGCAATCTCCTCCCAGGTTGATGAAGCATTTGAAAACGGTTATACGCACGCAACCCATCTGTATTCCGCAATGTCCGGAGTCAGAAGAATAAACGCGTTCAGATACGGAGGAATAATAGAAAGCGCATACCTTATTGATGAAATGACCGTCGAAATTATAGCGGACGGAGTCCATTTACCTGCGGAATTGCTTAAGCTGATTTACAAGATAAAGGGTCCGTCACGCACAGCCCTTGTTACAGACTCGATGAGGGCGGCAGGAATGCCGGATGGCGAAAGCATTCTGGGCAGCTTAAAGGACGGCCAGAAAGTCATTGTTGAAGACAATGTGGCAAAGCTTCCGGACAGATCAGCTTTTGCGGGGAGTACGGCTACAACGGATCGCCTTGTGAGAAATATGATATATCTTGCGGATGTGCCTGTTACGGACGCAGTCAGAATGATGACGACAACACCGGCATCCATCCTGGGAATTGACGACAGGAAGGGCTCGCTTATCCCCGGTAAGGATGCGGACATTGTTATATTTGACGAAAACGTAAATATTAAAAGGACAATTGTGGAAGGAAGAACTGTATTTGTGAATGAATAGGCCATCATAAGTAAATCCTACACTACGGTTTTTGTCCTGAAACACGCCGGTTTTTGCAGGAATTCCTGATGAAAATCATTGGTCTTACGCGTTACGGTTTTATACTAAAACACGCTGATTTTATCAGGCGGGGGACTTAAACCCCCGCCTGGGAAAATGCAGGAAATCCCCCGCTGATAGTATCGTGGATTCTGCGGATGTTACAGGAAACAGACATTTATGTCTCTGAACTTCATTTTGCTGAAGATTCTTTCTTTTGTACAATATCTTTTGACAGAACCTGTGAACAGTAACCTTTTGTTAAGGCCATTATTGATATTGTGCAACATCTTAAGGCAGGAGAAAGTTCGAATAGTATCAGTTAATATATTTACATTAATTAATAAACAATAATATGTTATTATCTTACCAAGCTTCAAAATAGACTTTGAGGCTTTTAATAACCTGCAGGCTTTGCATGTTAAATATTGCAATATAAGGAGATAAATAACACGAACGATTTGTATATGGGAATAGATAAATTCTTTGGCTTAAAGAAACCGGACCTGAGATTTTTAAAAAAGTGTATAAGTTTGTTTCCATAAAAAAATATATACTGTTTAAGCTGTTCGGGGAGTTTTTTATTGACTATGGCGACGCATCTGCCACTGCATGCTTTAATATACATACATTCCGATGGGACAGTCATATTCTTTCAAATGTGCTGGATGTTAAAAAGGGTAAATTCGGGGAACCCGTTGATTGCACTTTTGTATTGAAAGGAATGAAAAAGGAATATGCAAAGGTCATGGGCCCCAGGGAAGATATACCTGTTGCAGTGGGTTCAGGAGACGGTATGCTGGCAAACGCAGGATGTGGTGTTTATGATGATACATCAATGTCCTGTACCATAGGAACAAGCGGTGCATTAAGAATAGCCACGAATAAACCCCTGTTGGATGAATTTCAGAGAACATGGTGCTATTGCTTTACAAAAGATACATGGGTAGCAGGAGGGGCGAGGCATCATCCTTTGGTGCCGCGTATGTTGCAATGGCTGCGGTTGGTGCCGTCAGCAATTTAAGGCAGCAGCTTCCGGCTATGGTAGTTTCACGTATCATACAACCGGACTCAAAAAATGTTGAAATATACCAAAAAAGTTATAAGAAATTTAAGAAAATATACGAAAAAATGTACGGAGAACAACTTAGAGTAAAATTTTCGTAGGCAAAACAAAAAAATAAGGGAAGAAAGTCGAAACCCTCTTCCCATAATCACGATTTTCCTGTAGTTTAGAAGTGATCAAACAACAAACACAGGAGGCGTGAT
>JAAYGP010000308.1 GCA_012727625.1 Clostridiaceae bacterium | reverse complement strand
TTAATGCTCATAAAGGATCACATCGGCTTTTTTGCTGATAATCCTCTCAGAGGGGCAAATATTGAAGAGTTTGGTCCTCGTTTTCCCGATATGTCCCAGATCTATGACAAAGAGCTTATGGATATTTCAACTGAATGCGCAGTGCAATTGAACACTGAGATAAGACGCGGAATCTATGCATATGTTAAGGGACCGTCTTTTGAGACACCAGCTGAGATAAGAGCGCTCCATGCTCTCGGAGCAGATGCTGTGGGCATGTCAACAGTGCCTGAGGCAATTACCGCAAGACACATGGGCATGAAAGTTCTGGGTGTATCATGCATAACAAACATGGCAGCAGGAGTGCTGCAACAGCCTCTGAACCATGAAGAGGTAATTGAAACAGGAAAACGGGTTGGAGAGAAGTTTTCAAGGCTTGTTACGGAAATTATCAGAGTATGGCCATAGGCTTGTTCCAGGAAAATGAATATGCCGGTACAAGGCTATAATTAAGCTGCTTTATGGATATTTTCGGTCTACAGGAAGTAACAATGCCTGTTTAAACCTGTGAACCAAAAAAAGATTCAGGAAGTTTTGGAAGCAATGCCTCACCAATGTGGGTCAGGCCGCTTAAAATGTCATCCACAGTCAAATCCCTGACACCATTGGTCATAGCAACTCCAGGAAGATACAGCAAAACAGACGAAATAATAATAATGTAAACGTTGCTGTCAATAATCAGCGCGGACATCAATAAACTCAGCAATCCGCATACAAAACTCAGGACAAAGTTAATAAGAAAAAGGAAATAACCTGCCTTTTGCATAATTAAATTTAATACATAGGCGACAAGACCTATCAATAAAGCAGCAGCACTGTCTTTTATGCCGCCTCCGAGCAGACTGGCAAAGGCAAAAGTCACAACAGACGCGGATATCAGCTGCGCCGGTATGCTGTAACTTTTCAAGGCTTTAAATTCCTCCAGTTTCTTTACTGCTTCATTATAGGAAATCGGGTAGTTTAAAACCTTACGGGAAAAGGAATTGATCCTGTCAATTTTCTGAAGGTCAAGCGTTCTTGTAAATTTTTATATTCTTCAACACCACCGGCATCATGAGTGGATAAACTGCTTACACAAATTGAATATAGGATTACAATGACTGAATATAATTGTAAACTGTCTTGAATTTAAAAAATCCTGGTGATATAATGTGGATGTCTTTATGAAAGCAGGACATATATAAAATATCTCAGCCGGAGTCTTAACGCAAAGAATGGCAACTTGCCTGATGCATGGCGGAATTTGACATAAAGATACGATAATAAAAGCGAAAGACTATGATGCTTCCGGTTAATAACCGGATATCCCGTCAAAATGTGTTAATCGACAGTATTTATGAGGAGAGAAAAAAACATGAAAAGCATTATTCGTAACATCAATCTTGTACCATTGGGAAAACAGAAAATAGAATGGGCAAAAAGAAATATGCCTATATTAAGCAAAATAGAGGAAGAATTTAAGAAGACCCGCCCATTTGAGGGAATCAGGATTTCACTGTCAATTCACCTGGAGGCAAAAACAGCGTATCTGTGTAAAGTTTTGGCATCAGGCGGGGCGGAAATAGCCGCTACCGGAAGCAATCCCCTTTCAACCCAGGATGATGTGGCTTCGGCTCTTGTTGCCGACGGCATAAATGTCTATGCGTGGCATGGCGCAACCGGCCAGGAATACCAGCATCACATAGATAAAACACTGGAACATGGACCTCATATAATTATCGATGACGGAGGGGATCTTATACAGTCATTGCATACACGCATGAGGAATTTGCTTGATGGAGTTTACGGCGGTTGTGAAGAAACAACAACAGGCATTTTAAGGCTTAGGGCGATGTCGGGGGAAGGTGCTTTAAAAGTCCCGATGATGGCTGTAAACAACGCTTTGTGCAAGCATTTGTTTGATAACCGTTATGGAACGGGTCAATCTGTCTGGGACGGAATCACAAGGACGACAAATCTTATTGTAGCCGGAAAAAATGTGGTTGTGGCAGGATACGGATGGTGCGGCAAAGGTGTCGCCATGAGGGCGAAAGGCCTCGGAGCAAATGTAATTGTTACAGAAGTAGATCCGGTTAAGGCAATTGAAGCGTTAATGGATGGCTTTCAGGTGATGACCATGGATAAAGCTTCGGAATTGGGGGACTTTTTCATTACTGTCACCGGCTGTAAGAATGTTATCACAAAAAGGCATTTCCTGAAAATGAAAGACGGAGCTGTGCTGTGTAACGCAGGGCATTTTAATGTGGAAATTTGCATACCTGATTTACAGGAGCTGTCATCCGATATATCCCAGTCAAGAAAAAATATAACCTGCTATACAACAGGGGGTGGTCGTCGTTTGTATTTACTCGGGGAGGGACGTCTTGTCAATCTGGCATGCGGTGACGGTCACCCGGCCGAAATTATGGATATGAGCTTTGCTGTGCAGGCATATGCGGCGGAGTATATAATAAATCATCATAATGAATTAAAACCAGGTGTGTTTGAAATACCTAAGGAAATTGATTTAAAAATTTCCGAAATGAAACTTCAAAGTCTTGGGATTACAATAGATAAACTGACACCTGAGCAGGAGAAATACATTAACAGCTGGTAAACTCAATTAACATTAAAGGTTTGAAAGCCATTATAGCAGTTTTGATCAGAATAGCGCTATAAAGCCTAAGCCCGCGATGAGCAGGCGCGGTTCGCGGGATTGTTAAAAAAGTTAGTTTAAAAGGTTTCAGAAACAATTGGTATATTTATGTTATAGCACTGGATATGTCAGGGGGATGTGGTTTGGAAAAAGAAATACTGAATATGGAAGAAGCGGCGGAGCTTTATGGTGTCAGCATTAAAACCTTTATTAAGCTGTTGAGGGAGGAAAATGTTCCGGCCAGAAAGATTGGCAGGGAATGGCGTTTTTCAAGAAGCGCCCTGATAGACTGGCTGGCCAGGGGAAACTCAAAAATGTATTCATCGAGCGAGCAGGATACTCGTCGTTTTTTTGAGCAGGTAGCGGATAAATGGGAGCAAATCAGCGGTCAGTATTATGATCATTCGATTATTAACAAAATAATTGATTTGGGAATTTTAAAAAGTGATATGACCGTATTGGACTATGGCGCGGGGGACGGATTCATTTCAAGGGGTATTTCATCCCATGTGGGGAAAATTATAGCAATGGATACATCAGGTTCGATGCTTGATGAGCTTGAGAGAAAAGCGAAGCTTAATGATATTGCAAACATCCTGACAATGGAATGTGAGGAAAGCGAAGTACCGATTCGTGATGAAAAAGTTGATTTGGTTTGCGCCTCAATGATTTTGCATCATATTGAAGATCCAAAATCATTAACTTTCGAATTTTTCAGGGTTTTAAAGAAGGACGGTATTTTATTTATTGCGGATTTTCTGCCCCATAATGATGAATCATTTAAAAAAGAGATGCATGATTACCATATGGGAATAAATCCTGTTGCCCTGGAACAGTGGCTGCTGGATTCGGGCTTTGGAGGTATGAATATTGAGAAACTGCCCGGCATTGGAAAAGACGAGAAGAACATATTTATTCTGACAGCTGTTAAGGTGGGTTTTATATGATATGGGCAGCCCTTGGTATATTAATCGTTATTATTTATTTAACGGTTAAAATTACCTCGGGCAGGAGCCGTACCGAGGAAAAATCAAGCCTGCCGCAAGGGAATGTTAGTGTTTTTATGGACAGCAGCGGTAAAATAGATGTTATTCCTTTCAAACTGAATAAGTTTAAACAGGGAAAAGCATCCCATTATCCTTTATCTCTTAAAAAACCGTATACCCCGGAAGGCATCGGCGAATTAATACGAAAAGGTCTTGATTTGTCTGAAAACGAAAAAAGTTTAACCAGCAGGGAACTGATGAAGTCTCTTGGTTTTTATGACTGGAAGGAGTATTCAAAGGGAAGAAAAAGCGTATCTGTAACATGTACAGAACAGGAGGTTGCGCTTAATTCGACCATACGTCGCAAAGACGGCTCTTATGCTTTCCGGGTCAGAGGTTTTGAAAGAGTTCTTCCGGTTGAAATCTCAAACAGTGAATTAGGCAGTGAAGTGCTGAAAATGATGAACTGTTCTGTATGAAAAAAAGGTAAAGGACCGGACAGGACGCTTCGCTTCTGCTGCAGCTTAATTAATAACCTCGCCTTTTGGAAGTGGAATTATTGGATAAAGATAAAGAAAAGGCTGTGATTTGTTTGCCAGGCAATATAAGTATAAAAGAAGAGGATTTATATCAACCTGTCAAATCATTTCTTGAAAAAAATGGTTTTACAGTAAACAGCGAAGTTTTAAACTGTGATGTTACCGCGGTGCTTGGAGGTATGCTGGTTGTTGTTGAGATGAATATCGCGCTTAACCTGGATGTAATACTCCAGGCTGTTGACAGGCAGAAGTTTGCGGATATGGTGTATATCGCGGTACCGAAGAAAAGCCGCCTTTTGTTTACAAAAAGATGGAAAAAAATCTGTCATTTATTGAGACGCCTGGAGATTGGTTTGCTGCTGGTTACAATAAAAAAGGATTTCTCTTATGCTGAAGAAGTTTTAAAACCTCTGCCCTTTGATAGGTTAAGGAGCATATCTTATGCCCAAAGAAAAAGGAAAGCCGTTTTACGTGAAATAAATGAAAGGCATTGTGATTATAATACCGGCGGAAGCCACAAAAGGAAGATTGTCACTTCATACAGGGAATCAGCAATTCAAATAGCCGTCATATTAAGTATGTTTCATTCCTGTTCGATAAAAGAGATTCGGGAAAAAGGAAATCTTCCTGAAAAATTTGCAAGAATCCTGCAGGCAAATCACTACGGCTGGTTTGAGCGTGTAAAACGCGGTGTGTACAGATTGTCTGAAAAGGGTGAGAAAGAGCTTAAAGAGTACAGTGAATTGGCTGAACATTTCAAAGACAATTTAAACCCTCCCGCTGATACTTAAACCCGGATTGGTATTATAGCGCTATTTTTTGCCTGCTTTCAGCAGACTGAATATGGACACAGTGTCGGGGTCTATATTTCCAAATTTGATAAACATCAGTATTGCTTCAATAAATGTGACAATATATGCGCAAATAATAAAGGTAATTAACAGGGTTGTATGAAAAAAGTATGAAAGAATAACAAGAAAATATACAAGAACAGCACATAGTTAGGCCAGGAATGTGTGCATAAGAATAATTTTGCCGCAGAAAATATATGAAATAACAAAGGACGCAACAAGGATGCCCAAAAAAACGAAGAGCAATATCAGGTTAGGATTCAGATATTCAGTATATAGCACGTAGATAAAATAGGCCGACGACAGAAAGAAAAACAGATCTGCAATGGAATCAAGTTGTTTTCCGATTTCAGTTTTCATGTTGAACTTTCGTGCAATCATACCATCGAACATATCGGTCATGCCCAATATGGCATATGCCACCGTGAAGGACAAATACATTTTAAACATGATAAAAACATATAGAACAGGTAATAAAACAATTCTGGAAACTGAAAGAATGTTTGGAACAGTTATATACTCTTTTTTTAACAAAAAAAACCCCCTTAAATAATCGAATAAACATAATCATACTATATAATGATTTAAAAATTCATCATATTACTTCCGTTGATTATTTGAACATAAATATAAATTTAACACATAGGTTCGAATTTACAAAAACTTCATCCAACTTCCACGGGTTCGCAAAATCGTATTATATATTTTATCATAAAATATCGAAAAAACGAACTCTTTAAACAATTTGGCAAAAATATTTGAATAGGAACATTACTGTTCACGCAAAACAAACCTTAAAAACAACAACTACAAACGTGTCACAGATTAAATGCTTTGATAATCTCAGCAATTTCTTTATCAGGAACAGGGGAAAAACAACCGATGTTTCTCGACATTATAATGGATTTTGCGCAGTATTCAAGAACCTCAAGCCTGTCAAAAGCATTTATAAGGCTGTTTCCTGTTGCAATAATACATTTGTTCTCCACCATGACAACCGGTTTTTGTGTTGAAACGGATCTTGCGATAATTTCAGCATTGTCTTGATATGAGCCATAGGGAAGCCTTGGAATGTCTCTTAACATGATGTAGCTTTCAGGAATAATTCTGGAATCAAAATCTGTTCCTGTTACGGCAAAAGCCATTATATTCAAAGGCTGCGCAATGATAACCGAGTTTATTTCAGGATGCTTTTCATAAATATACTGATGCAGTTTTACTGAAGCGCAGGGATGCCTTCGTGGTTCCTTTTTTCCGTTTAAAATAAAAACCAAATCATTCTCCTGAATGTTTTTTCGATCCACCCATCGCGGAGTAATAAGGAATCCGTTATCTTTCAACCTTTGTGAAAAATCTCCCTGGATACTTGTTATAAAACCCATCTCATAGGTTCTGCGTATTAGCCTGACCATTTCCTGCCTTGCGGTTTTTTCAGAATTGATATGAGCTGTTGAAAGCTTTTCCGGAGCCTGCTTTTCTTCTTTATTTCTTTCTTTATCATCTTCTTTGAAAGCTACCCGCGTGTTGCTCAGGGTAACAGCTTTTTCGAGATATGCAGCCTTGATTTGAAGATGTGCGCAATAATCCAGGGTTTCCAGGGCTTTAAATGCCTCTGAAAGATTTTTTCCCGCAACCAGAACCCCATGGTTTTCAAGAATGACCGCTCTTACATTCTTTTTAAAAGCACTTTCAACTTTCTCAGCCAGCTTTTTGCTGCCGGGAAGAGCGTATCCGGCCAAAGCAACCTTTCCGCATATGGAATCGGCACCAGGGATGAGACGGGTATCGGGTATTTTCCCCACTATCGAAAAAGACACCAGCGCCGGCGGATGGGCATGAATTACTGCATTAAAATCAGGCCTGACTTTGTAAACCATCCGGTGAAAAGGAAGTTCACTTGATGGTTTATGTATTCCTTCAATGGTTTCGTCGGCCTTTACACATATTATATCTGCTCTTTTAAGTGAGCTTTTATCAATACCGGCAGGCGTTATCCAAATGTCACCATTGCTGTTTAGAATTGAAATGTTACCTCCGGAGATTGTTGTCATTCCCTTTGAGTATATTCTTTGCATTACAGAGACAATCTGATCGGCAGGATGGTAATTATCAATGCTCATAATTCTTCCTGTATGATATAGTAAGCAACTAAATCATACACTCCTCCAATCTGTTATGGTTTTTTATCCTATTCTGCCCGGATTCATATATTAATCTGCATTATTTATTTACCGTTGCCACTGCAACCTGTCGCAGATATCCCCGGAACCATATATTCATCCTGAACAAATTTGCAGCTTTACTTTCTGTTTCGGCATAAATTGCTTACAGGTTAAATACAAGGTTTTTTGGGATCAAAGCATACATATTTTTTCAGGACACCTCAACCGGCCTTATTAAAGGGTTATTACGCAAACAAAATATTGAACCAGGCAAATTTCCTGTGTATATTGTATAATCAATTGCAGATACTTAACATGATAAAGGTGGTATACATGGCTATGAAAAATATTATAATCCGGGAATTCAATTATCATCTTATGAAAGACAAAAAGCCTTCCTTGTATTTCAATGAAAAAGAAAAGGAGGGGTTATTTAATTCCGGCTTTCCGCTTACACTGCTTGTGACGTTAAAAAAAACCGAGCAAAATCCTGTATACCACCCGGAGGGTAACTGCTGGAATCATACAATGCAGGTTATAGATAATGCGGCTTCGCGCAGAGAAGAGAGCTCAGAGCCGGAAGTCCTGATGTGGTCTGCACTTCTGCATGACATAGGCAAGCCCTCAACAACAAGAATAAAAAGAGGAAGGATAGTAGCCTATGATCATGATAGAGTTGGCGAAAAATTGGCAGTGAAATTCCTGGAGTTTTTTAACATTGAGAACAAAAGCCAGCAATTGCAAAACAAAGTTTTGTCAAAGCGGTTGATAAGCCCGGCACCTGAACCGGGGAATGTGTGTCCATTTCTTCAGGAAACAGGGGACATTTTTGATCATGATTTGAAACTTAAATGGGAATTTATAAAAAAGGTCAGTAAAATGGTACGTTGGCATATGCAGATGCTGATGGTTATTAAAGACTTTCCCTTTGCAGATGTTGAAACTATGAAAAAGGAAGTGGATCTTAATGAAATTGCGCTGCTTGCCATGTGCGATCGCCTGGGGAGGGGAGAAATAACGGAAGAAGCAATTAATCAGGAAAAGAAAAATGTACGTCTTTTTATTGAAAAATGCAGGATACACAGATGATTCCAGCTTAATTATGCCGGTAATCAGCCGGAATACCATGCTTTTCGGATACGCCGTAAGACAGATTCCTTAAGGTGGGAGATATAAGGCGGGCTAATCAGTAAGACTTTTTTAAAATTGAATAACACCACGGCTGATTAAATACATATCATTCTTGTCATTTTGGAACCTTTCCCCTTTTTTGTCGTCTATCTATATAAAAATGAGCGAAATGGAGGTAATGCCATGAGAGCAAAGTGTATACTGCCCTTTGTATTAATTATATCTTTTGTGTCTTTGCTTATCGGCGGTTGCGGGTTTATGGAGAAGATTAATGTTTTAAATGACTCTGAAAACGGCGACAAAACTGAAGCATTAATATCAGCAAACAAAGAGTTTTCATGGGATATTTTCAAAAAACTCAATGAAGAGGATTCAGACAAGGAAATATTTATATCGCCATTATCAATATCAAGTATGCTTACAATGGCATTAAACGGCGCTGAGGGCGCAACAAGGCAAGCCCTGATTGAGGGTCTCAGGTATGACGGAATTTCAATTGAAGAATTAAACGGAGGCTATTCCTATTTAATTGACAGAATATCAAATATTGATGAAAAGGTGGATATAGAGATTGCCAATTCCATATGGATCAGAAATGGTTTTGATGTTAAGCAGAACTTTATTGATAATAGCAGGAACTTTTTAAATGCAGAAGTTGAATCCCTGGACTTCTCCGATTTAAGCGCCCCACAGACCATCAATGACTGGATTGCACGAAAAACAGGGAACCTTATTACAAATGTAATAAATCCTCCCATAAATGCGGATGTTATGATGTATCTGATTAATGCAATATATTTTAAGGGCGAATGGACTGAAGCATTCAAAAAAAAGGACACTTTTGAGACGGATTTTTATGCTTATGACAACAGTACCGACAAGGTTTCAATGATGCAGCGAACCGGGAAAATTGAATATTGCGCCACAGATGATTACCAGGCTGTAAGGCTTCCCTACGGAAATGAAAAGACCGGAATGGTAGTTATTCTTCCAAAGGATGATATAAACAAATTCATTAACAAAATTGATCATAATTGGTGGAATGATTTGCTTGGCCGGCTTAGCCCTGTCAGGGATCTTAACCTTAAGATTCCAAAGTTTAAAATGGAATATGGAGTAAAGGAGCTTAAAAAGTCTTTGGCCGAACTTGGAATGGGATTGATTTTTACTGATTCCGCTGATTTTTCAGGGATTGCAAAGGACTTGTATATAAGCAGGGTTTTACACAAAGCGGTTGTTGATGTTAATGAAGAAGGTACGGAAGCTGCTGCCGTTACTGTAGGCGAATTTACTATCACAGCAATCCGGGAGCCTGTTTCTTTTATTGCAAATCGTCCCTTTATTTTTATAATAACGGATAATGAAGAGGGAAATATTCTTTTCATGGGCAAAAAGCTCTACGGTGACAGATAAGGATTGCTAAAAAATTGTTGGCCATATAACTTCTTATCATATTCATGAAAATCAGTAACATCAATATAAATTAAGACACATCGTCATCTCATAATAATCACAAAACCCCCGCTGATATAAAGCGGGGGTATGCTTATGATATATACTTCACGATGCTTATATCTGTTTTAAAAACCCGATTGTTTTTTCACAGAATATATCACAGGATTCCACCTGCAATTCATGACCGCAATTTTCAACTGCCACACACTGTGAGTTTTTTAAGACTCTGTGAAGCAGTATTGAATTTTTATATGACAGTATTTTGTCATTTTTACCGTAAAGAATTAATACGGGTATATCAAGTTTTTTAATGCCTTCCATAAAGCCTGCAAACTGGTTCTTTTTAAGGCCTCTGATGGATATGCCGGAATTTATTATCGAGAACATAACCCGGGACGCTCCGGGAATGTTAAAGTACATGCTTTATCAAGCCATTCTTCCGAGACACTTTCCTTTTTATAAAAATTCTGTTTAACTGACGCTTTGGTCATGAGTTTTGAAGTTTTTAACTTGAAATTCTTCAGAAAACTGAATGAAGCAAGTCTTATAAACAAAGGAATTTTAACAAATATACTATTGACTAATATTAAACGTTTAACCATGCCGGGAAAGTTTATGGCAAAATTAAGGCAAATGGCGCCGCCAAGGGAATGACCGGCAAGATATATGCTGCTGTCAGTGATGGTTTTAATAAATTTTTTCAAAAAATTTGTAAGAAAGTCCAGGGAATAATCAGCTTCAGGTTTATCACTTAAGCCATGGCCCAAAAGATCAAGCGCAACAACCCTGAAATGCTTTGAAAGAGTTTCCATTGCCGGTTCCCACTCTTCCAAAAATCCGGCAATGCCATGGACAAGAACAAGCACAGGACCTGTTCCCGCTTCCCTGTACCTTGTTGAATTCCCGTCTATTGATATATATTTATCATTTAAATCATACATAGTGCTATTTTTACCTTTTCTATTGATATTATGAAGTAAAACCATACTGCTGACAGGTCAAACTGCATTAAATCCTCCCACCTTCTGTAAAATTTTGTATGCTATACTCATAAGCAAATACCGGGATAAGGATCATTCCTTAAATTATATATTATAATCCATATCAGGTTTGAATTTGTATTAATATTGCCTTATCCTTGTATTGATTTGAGGCAGTGTTAAATCTGAGTATTTTCTGAACTTGTATTTGTAACATTAATAGTTTTCTGATAAAATATTTATTGTTTATTTGCGGCTGTTAAGCTGTTTTGATTTAAGTTGGTTTACTCTTCCGGGAAGCTCCGGTCAACGAGTAATTCAGTGAATAATTGAAGAAAATAAAGTAACAGGCGTTTGGCAAAATACAAATTTGAAGGAAATGATACTTTGACAGGAATTGATGCATCTAAGCTGGATAAACTAAAAAAACTCTTTCTAATTTTCTTTAAAATAGGGGCTTTTACCTTTGGCGGCGGTTATGCGATGCTGCCATTAATGCAAAAGGAAGTTGTTGACAGACAGAAGTGGATGAAAGAAGAAGAGATTCTTGATGTTTTTGCGATAGCCCAATCAGTTCCGGGTGTTATTGCAATAAACTCGTCCATATTTATCGGAAAGCGTGTGGCAGGCACTTCAGGTGCAATCTCTGCTGCTTTAGGCGTTATTCTCCCATCATTTACAGTCATTTTAGTTCTTGCTTCCCTATTGATTAAACATAGGGACAACGAAATTCTTGACAAGATTTTTACCGGAATAAGGGCGGCGTCTGCTGCTTTAATTCTTCTTGCTGCCATTAAAATGGCGAAGAAAGCTGTCACAAACAAATGGGGAGCTATAATAGCGATTATTGCGTTCACAATTATCGTAGTATTCGATGTTCACGCAATATGGGCGGTAATTATTGGGGCATCTTACGGAATAATTAACTGTTTGTACCGTGGGAGGGCTGAAAAATGATGCAGGTACTAAAGCTTTTTATTACTTTTTTTAAGGTTGGGGCTTTCAGCTTTGGCGGTGGTTATGCCATGCTGCCGTTGATATACAAAGAGATTGAAGAATTTGGCCTGACAATGACTGAGTTTACCGATGTGGTGGCCATCTCACAGATGACGCCGGGTCCGATTGCGGTTAATGCCGCCACATATATGGGATATAAATCAGCAGGTTTCTGGGGCTCTGCGTTTGCTACCTTTGGAGTAGCTCTTCCATCATTTATTTTGATTATGATTATTGTGTCCGTATTTGATAAATTTAAGTCCAGCCGTATAGTAAACGGCGCACTGGAGGGGATACGCCCTGCCACCGTTGGTATGATTTCATCGTCTGTTATATTTTTTTCAAAGACGTCTTTAATTGATTTAACAAAACTGTCTGAAGGTTTTTGGCGGATCTTTAGCATTCAGTCTGTTCTGATTTTTGTCCTGACAATAATTGGTTCCAAGAAGCTGAAACTGGGGCCTGTTGTTCTTACCTTGGCAGGTGGAGTTTTAGGTGCAATACTTTTATAAGTAATAAATATCGTCAAATGATATAAAAGAGGTGAAAAGATTAGTGCATGGCTTGCCATGCATCCGATATTATGCATTTCTGCCGGACATAAATTCACCGCTGTAATATAACTGTCTTATTATTGTTATAATCTTAATCAAAACGTAAACGCCGTAATGTAGTTTATGAGTTGCTACTATGGTAAAATTAAGACAAATCAACCAAAGCGGCAATATTTTAGGCTGGATTCCATAGCTGCGGCATTGGTGAGGATTAGTATTTTCAGATTGTAAAGATGAAGATATTTTAATGTTTTATCAGTAAATCATAGTATCAGGTATGGAACATACCTGGTAATTTCTTCGTCTAAGCTGTTAGTATTAACAAAGGATAAAATTTATTAACGGAGGATTTACAATGAGCATCAAAAAGATAATTGCATGTTTTCTTGCAGGGGTAATTATGGCATCTGCCGGAGTAACGGGGGCAAAGGCCGAGTTATCCGAATCTGCCGAATCACCTAACCGGGTTATTTATCAAACAGTTGAAAGCAAAACAATAACATCCGGTGTTACCATGGATACCATTACACGATATACCGAGCTGGGCTGGCAAAAAATATACATAATGAAAGCGGATTTAAATAATCCAAATGTGCATATTGATGCTCTTGCCAACAGAGATACCATACAAAAGCCGCTGACGACATCTGATCATATGAAGGAATGGGGTGCAATCGCGGGCATTAATGGAAGCTTTTTTCTCGCGTCGGAGCAGGCAGGTTCCCAGAACCTAATCGGCCCGATGATTCAGACATTTGATATAAAAACAGCAGATCCGTCTTTTAACCGTGACAATGACAATATGGCAACTTTCTCAATCAATCTTGACAACAAAGCAGTATTCGATTATTGGAAAGCTGCGATTAGTTTACATGCTCCGAACGGAAACACTCTGAATATAGGACGCTACAATGAGCCTTACTATGGCCACACCGACCTTTCTATCATAGACAGAAAATGGCGTACCACCACAATTGGAACCCAAAACGGCTATTACCCTGACATTGTGGAAATGATAGTGGTTGACGGAGTTGTCAGAGAAATTCGTCAAAGCCAGCCTGCCACGGAAATTCCCATAAACGGATATGCCGTTATTACAAGAGGGGAAAATGCCCGTCAGATTCCGGACAACTTCAAAGCTGGGGATAAGGTAGTGCTTGATATCAACACATCCCCAAACTGGAATCTGATGAAAATGGCGATTACAGGCGGTGGTATGCTGGTGGTTGACGGAGTAATACCTGATACATTTACTCATGAGGTAAACGGAAGACACCCAAGAACCGCAATAGGCAGCAGTCAAAACGGAAAAATCCTTTATATGGTGGCTGTTGACGGGAGACAATCCCACAGCATTGGAATGACAATGAAGGAGCTTGCCGAGTTTATGCTTGAAATAGGAGCATATAACGCTTTAGTCCTTGATGGGGGCGGTTCTACAACAATTGTAGCGAGAGAGCCCGGTACAGAGGATATTGTTGTCCAGAACAGTCCAAGTGATGGGGTTCAAAGAAGGATTCCGAATGCTCTTGGCGTTTTCTCGCTGGCACCTCCGTCAAAGCTTGCAGGTTTATATATAAACACTGAAAATCCTGATGTTTTTGTTAATACATCAAGGGAATTTACGGTAAGTGGTTATGATGAGTATTTTAACTCCGTAATCATTGATTCTGAAGATATAAAATGGGAAGTTAAAGGAGTGGAAGGCGTCTTTGACGGAAATGTATTCAGACCACTTTCCTCCGGTAAAGGCACCATAGCAGCTACAGTCGGGGATGTGACATCTGAATTCCCTGTTAATGTGCTAAGTGGACCTGTTGAATTGCTGCTGAATCATCAGGATATTACCCTGATTTCCAAGGAGAGGAAAACTTTTAAGGTAATTGGAATTGATGAGTTTGGGTATAAAGCACCTATTGATCCAAACGATGTGGTATGGAAAACCGTCGGGGATATTGGTTTCTTTTCAACAAACACGTTTGTTTCAACCAATTCAGGTTATGGCTATATAAGCGCATCGGTAGGAAATGTAAGCGCATATTGCGCAGTAACAGTCCTTCCCACAAAAAGCATGATTGTATCCGATTTTGAAAAGCCAAACGCTACGTTCCTGCCTTATCCGTCAACTGTTAACGGTTCATATACCATATCAGGCGAGCAAAAACACAGCGGAAATTTATCGGGTAAGCTTTCATACCATTTTGAAATGGCGGATTACAGCCGCGCCGCATATGCGGAGCTATCGGGAAACGGGATTGCTCTTCCTGAAAACGCAATCAGGATTGGTCTTTGGGTTTACAACAGCCAGGAAAATTCCAATTGGCTTCGTATAGAAGTAAACGACAGCAACAACAGGAAATACCGACTGGGAGATTTGACAAAGCTGGACTGGAAAGGCTGGAGGTATGTTGAAATTCCACTTACCGGTGTTCCAATGCCCGCCCGTTTAACCCGTATATATCTTGTTCAGATAAACCCGATTGAAGAAATCGGTACGGTATATTTTGATGAATTAAGCATTATAACGGTTGAACGCGAAAAAATGACCAGTGATACAACGGTTAAAAGCCTTGAAAATATAATCTTACATGACTTTGAAAAAAATGATATAAGCTTTTTCTCTTATCCTTCCTGGGTTCCCGGGGGTGTTGATGTTGTTGATGCATACGCTAATTCAGGTAAATCAAGTGCACGACTGGACTACATATTTAAAGAGGCTCCTGAAACGCAGGCTGCCTACATTACATTCGACGGGAACGGACTCAGCATCCCCGAGGGAACCAAAACAATCGGGTTATGGGCATACAGCAAGGAATATACAAAAAGCTGGCTGCGAGCTGAAGTGATGGATGTCAACGGGAAAAAGCACTATGTTATGTTTTCTGAAGGAATCCAATGGACAGGCTGGAAGTTCGTCTCAGGAAATGTTGCTCATATCCCAAAGCCTGCAAGGCTGACAAGGGTATATGTGGCAAATCCCAAACCCATAAACGAGGAAGGACATATTTATATAGATGATTTGCAGATTAGCGTGAAAACAGAGGGCAAAATTGATTTTAAAAATCTTCCGGAAGACACGAAAGCTGTTGATTCCCGGAATCAGGCAGTGACCTATGAAAAGGGAGAGAATAACTACAGATTTTCAGTATTCGGGGAATCACGCGAGCCATCGACGGACGTTGAAAAGTATCTGTCAGGGTTTTTGGCGGATAAAATAAACAAATACATTGAAATAGGAACTTTTGTTGGAAACAGTACGTACAATATAAAAAAGCAAATCCAGAAACCGGTTGTTGCAACAAGTACGGCGTACAGTTCGATGGATATGAAGGACTCCAGGTTTATTAATCTGGATATGAAAGCTAAAACCCTTAAAAATGGTACAGGAGATCAATGGATTTGGCTTCTGGACCAGCTTGAATCATACACCGGAAATAATGTTTTCATATTTATGGACGAAAGTCCGGACGCTTTCAAGGACAGCCTTGAGGCGGAGCTCTTCAGAAAGGTGTTGTCAGACTACAGCCGTAAGTTTAAAAACGTGTGGGTGTTTTACAAGGGCAAGGAAAACAATGTAACCATGGACAGAGGAGTAAGGTATCTGTCAACCTGCGGTTTTGATGTTAACGGACTGACGGCTGAAAACAAGGCAGTGGCAAAATACATTCTGGTTACCATAATGGGAAATCAGGTGACGTATGAATACAAGCCCATTGAGTAAACATTGGTTTCATATTTATTATCAGTAAATCAGCCCTCCCCCGCCTTTGAAAAAACTTATTCACGACAGTTTAACTTCAGGCGGGGGATTAATGTTATATGCAGATATTTAAAGAAATTGCAAAAGGCAGGAGCACTGGTCCTTAAGATGTTACTGTTCACAGGTTCTGTCTGAAGATATTGTGCAATGGGAGGAAACTTTAGCGGAATGAAGCTTAAAGATGTATAAAGAGAAGCGAGAGATAGCAAACCGACTGTTTCAGCAAAAATGCAACATACATTTATTATTTCCATATGCATTTTTGCGAGTTACGGCTTGCCTGAGCTTTAACTTATCAGCTCTTGCAAATGAAGCTCTTGTTTCCGCTATTGCGCAACATCCGACCTGTTTAGTAACTGAATTGGGGTATTAACAGTAACACTTCAGGAAAGGTGCTACTGCCTTTTTTTGCAGATTGCTGCTGGATTTTTACTTAATTGGGTAATATAATGGATAGGGAGTGATATTTTTATGGAAATAACGGACAAAGATGTTCTGAAAACTGCCGTAATTGCAAGAATAAATATTTCGGAGGAAGAGCTGAGCAAACTTACTGATAACATAAAAAGAATTATAAACTATATAAGGAACAAGCTTGATGAGTTTGATGAAAGGTTTGACCCTGAACAGTCTTATTTTGATAAGACTGATTCTGTCAAAACCAATCCTGATAAATTTTATTTTAAAAAGTTTGATCCTGGTAAGCCTGATATTAAGAATAATACGGAAATCGAACACTTTGCAGCCACAAACGCATTACGGGAAGACATGCCGGAAAGTCATTTTTCCAGGGAAGATATGATGGCAAATGCTCCTGACAGCGAGGATGGTTTTTTCAGGGTTCCTAAGGTGGTGCCATGGAAATCGTGATTCAGGAATATACAAGGCAGGAACATCTGAAAGGTTGAATCTCTCAAGGATTTGATTTGTTACCGCTAAAGTTATAAAGAATCAGTTATGAATGAAATAAACCATTACCAATGCGATTTAATATTTTACAGAGAAGTAAAAAATTGCTGCCAATACGGAGGGAAAATATTTGGATTTAACCCGGTTAACTATCAGAGAAGCTGCAAAGAGATTAAAAAACAAAGAAATAAGCTGTTTGGAATTAACATCGGCATATCTTGACAGGATAAAAAATCTAAACGAAAGATTGGGTGCATATATTACCGTATGCGATAAAAAAGCACGGGAGCAGGCAGCGCTGGCTCAGAAAAGGATTGATTCAGGGGAAAGCATTTCACCGCTTGCAGGAATTCCGATGGGAATAAAAGATAATATTATGACTAAGGGCATATTAACAAGCTGTGCCTCGAAAATTCTGAGTAATTTTATTCCACCCTATGACGCAACCGCTGTTAAAAAACTTTATGACTGCGGTGCTGTTATGCTTGGAAAAACAAACCTGGATGAATTCGCAATGGGCAGTTCAACAGAAAGCTCCTGGTATGGGGTAGCCAGAAACCCATGGGATGAAAGCATGGTGCCGGGAGGTTCAAGTGGTGGTTCTGCCGTTGCTGTTGCCGCTGGTCTGGCTTGTTTCTCACTTGGCACCGATACAGGCGGTTCTATACGTCAACCTGCATCATTCTGCGGGGTTGTTGGTTTAAAGCCGACCTATGGCATTGTTTCACGGTATGGGCTTGCTGCATTGGCTTCATCTTTTGATCAGATTGGCCCTGTTACAAGAAATACCGAAGACTGCGCATTGGTTCTTAATGCCATAGCAGGACATGATTCAAAGGATTCAACCTTCCGAAACATTAAATATCCGGATTATACCTCATTCTTAAAGGATGATATAAAAGAATTGAGAATAGGTGTTCCTAAAGAATATATAAGCGAAGACCTCTGCGAGGATATAAAGCATTCCATCAATGAAGCAATTGAATTTTTTGAAGAAAACGGAGCAAATGTTACGGAAGTGTCTCTTCCTGCCACCGAATATGCTGTTTCAGCCTATTATATTCTTTCATGCGCCGAAGCAAGTTCAAATCTTGCAAGGTTTGACGGCATAAAATATGGTTTCCGCGCTTCTGATTTTGACAATATTTTTGATTTATACAGTAAAACACGAAGTGAGGGTTTCGGGCAAAGCGTAAAGAACAGGATTCTAATAGGAACCTACGCTTTAAGCCCTGAATTTCAGGATTATTATAAAAAGGCCCAAAAGGTAAGGGCAGTTGTTTGCAGGGATTTTCGAAAGGTATTCAATGATGTGGATATTATCCTGGGTCCGACTGAAGTCTGCTCTGCCTACAGGATTGGCGAAAAAAAAGATAAACCGCTTAGCATGTCACTTGGCGACATATATACGGTATCTGTCAACATGGCCGGTATTTGCGCCTTATCTGTTCCCTGCGGCAAGGATTCAAGAGGTCTTCCCGTTGGTATGCAGCTTATCGCAAACCACTTTAACGAGGGAACCCTTTTAAGGGCCGCATATGCTTATGAAATGGGCGCAGGAGGCATTGGCTTATGCTGGTAAAGCTTTAAGCATCAGCAAAAAGCATGAAGGAAACGCGTATTATTCCTGAAGAAGCAACTATTTCGGAGTGTGGAAAAAATATGAATTATGAAATTGTTATAGGTCTTGAAATACACGCGGTGCTTTCCACGAAAACAAAACTTTTCTGCAGCTGTTCAACAGAGTTTGGCAAAGAACCCAACACTCATTGCTGTCCTGTTTGCACAGGAATGCCAGGTGCCTTGCCGGTATTGAACAGAAAAGCTGTTGAGCTGGCAGTTAAGGCAGGTTTGGCCGCAAACTGCAGCATAGCTGCTTATTCATGGCTGGAGAGGAAACATTATTTCTATCCCGATCTTCCAAAGGCATATCAGATATCTCAATATAAGCTGCCGATTTGCAGCAATGGGCACCTTATCATTGAGCCCGGCGGAAAAACCAGGAAAGTGGGAATTATCCGTATTCAACTGGAAGAGGACGCCGGCAAACTGATACACAAAGAGAATGGGGACTTCACGTTGATTGATTATAACCGCTGCGGTATTCCGCTTATAGAAATTGTTACCGGACCTGATCTTCGTTCATCTGAAGAGGTGAAAGCATTTTTTGAGAAAATGAAGCTATTATTGCAATATACCGGAGTATCTGACTGCAAAATGCAGGAAGGGCACCTCAGGGCTGATATAAACCTGTCCGTCAGGCCTCTGGGGCAGGAAGAGCCTGGTGTCAAAACGGAAATAAAGAACCTGAATTCACTCAGCTCCATTGTTAAAGCGGTGGAGAGCGAGGCGGAAAGGCAGATTTCAATAATTGAGTCCGGCGGTATAGTGGAACGGGAGGCAAGGCAGTGGAACGAAGAAAAAAGTACCAGCTTTCCAATGCGAAACAAGGAAGATGTGTATGATTACAGGTATTCTCCCGAGTCTGATTTATGCCCTGTTGTTGTTGATAAAAAATGGCTGGAGAAAATCAAGGCCTCGATTCCTGAACTGC
>JAAYGP010000307.1 GCA_012727625.1 Clostridiaceae bacterium | reverse complement strand
GCCGGGAGGAGGTTTGTTCTGTGGGTAGATCTGTAAAAAAAGGACCATTTGTTAGTGAAAAGTTGCTGCGAAAAATCGAAGATATGAACGAAAAGGGAGAAAAGAAAGTAATAAAAACCTGGTCAAGGGCTTCAACAATTTTCCCTAAGATGGTGGGACATACCATTGCAGTTCATGATGGCCGAAAGCATGTACCTGTTTATATAACGGAAGATATGGTTGGCCACAAATTGGGTGAATTTGCCCCGACACGCACCTATAGAGGTCACGGCAAGGATGAAAGAAGCAGTAAACTGAAAAAGTAAGGAAAATTTACAATCCAAGGATATATTCCTTAAATATAGTTGAGACGGTGTTTAAAAAAATTATGGTTTTAAGCACAGCGACACCTGGAAGGAGGAATTCGACGTGGGCAGAAAGGTAATGTCCAAGGACGAAATTCTGGAGAAAAAAGAAGAACTCTTGGCTCAATACAAGCAGGTGCACAGAAAATCAAGGAAGCTTCCTATCCTTACAAAAAAGGAAAAGAAAGCTCTCGGGATTGGAAAAGATGAGGGCAGAGCAGTATTGAGGCATGCAAGAGTACCATCCAGAAAAGCCAAGTTAGTTATTGACCTGATACGCAATAAGAATATTGATGAGGCTTATGCAATATTGAAATATACACCAAGAAAAGCAGCGGCCATTCTGGAAAAGATGCTTAAATCTGCAGAATCCAACGCAGTAAATAATAACGGGCTTGAACGAAGCAATTTATATGTTGCTGAAGTTTATGCCACTGAAGGACCGACGCTGAAGAGAATCCGGCCAAGGGCACAGGGGCGGGCATTCAGAATCAGGAAAAGAACAAGCCACCTGACTTTGGTATTAAGGGAAAGAGCGTAAATAAGGAGGTTTTCTAATGGGCCAAAAAGTGAATCCGCATGGGCTGAGAATCGGTATCATTAAGGACTGGGACACCAAATGGTACGCGGGAAACAAAGAATTTGCCGATCTTTTGGTCGAAGATTACAGGATCAGGGAATTTATAAAGAAGAAACTGTATATTGCAGGCATTGCCAGAATTGAAATTGAGCGTGCCGCAATAAAATAAGGTTGAATATCCATGTCGCAAAGCCTGGTCTTGTTATAGGAAAAGGCGGGGCCGGAATTGACCAGCTTCGCAATGATATAGAGAAACTCACCGGAAAGAGTGTTTTGGTAAACATTACTGAAATTAAAACACCGGAAACCAATGCTCAATTGGTAGCCGAAAACATTGCCGGACAGCTGGAGAGAAGAATTTCATTCCGTAGGGCCATGAAACAGGCAATGTCCAGGGCGATGAAGTTTGGAGCAAAAGGTATTAAAACATCAGTTTCCGGGCGTGTTGGCGGTGCTGAAATCGCCAGAACCGAGCATTACCATGAGGGAACAATACCACTTCAGACACTCCGTGCCGATATTGATTACGGCTTTGCGGAAGCCAACACAACATTCGGGAAACTGGGTGTCAAAGTGTGGATATATAAAGGTGAGGTACTTCCCATCAAAAACGAAAGGAAAGAGGGGGGAGACAAATAATGTTAATACCTAAGAGAGTTAAATACAGACGTGTTCAGCGCGGCAGAATGAAAGGCAAGGCAACGCGTGGCAACGTGGTATCAAACGGAGAATATGGCCTTCAAGCCGTTGAGCCCGGATGGATTACCAGTAACCAGATAGAAGCAGCCCGTATTGCAATGACCCGCTATATAAGAAGAGGTGGTAAAGTATGGATTAAAATTTTCCCCGACAAGCCAATTTCCAAGAAGCCGGCGGAAACCCGTATGGGTAGTGGTAAAGGTTCACCTGAATACTGGGTAGCCGTTGTTAAACCGGGCCGCGTTATGTTTGAAATTGCCGGGATCGATGAAGATACAGCAAAGGAAGCTTTGCGTCTGGCTGCTCACAAATAGCCAATCAAGTGCAAAATAATAGCACGGAAAGAGGTAGGTGGAGCAAATGAAAACGAGTGAATTGAGAGATAAAAGCATTAACGAGCTGACACAGGAGTTGCAGGCATTAAAAAATGAACTTTTTAAACTTCGCTTTCAATATGCGACAAATCAGCTGGACAATCCTATGCGACTAAAAAATGTTAAGAGAGACATTGCCCGGGTGAAAACCGTGATACGGGAAATGGAGCTGGGTATTAAAAGGTAGAAGCCGGAGGGAGGTTTGTTCACATGGCCGAAAGGAATTTAAGAAAAACCCGTGTTGGCAAAGTTGTCAGCGATAAAATGGATAAAACCATAGTTGTATCGGTAGTTGATAATGTAAAACATCCGTTATACAAGAAAATATTAAAAAGAACCTACAAGCTTAAAGCGCATGACGAAGAAAACATATGCAGAGTAGGCGACATAGTCAGGGTAATGGAGACCAGGCCGCTTTCGAAAGAAAAAAGATGGAGACTGGTTGAGATTATCGAGAAAGCGAAATAGTAATCTTATTGTGATACGAGTAATTTTAAAAAAGCACCTGCCAAAAAACATTACAGCTGGCAGGAAGCTTAATCAGATTGAAGGAGGTGCCGAAAATGATTCAAATGCAGACATTGCTGAAATCGGCAGATAATACTGGTGCTAAGGAATTAATGTGCATAAAGGTACTTGGCGGCTCCAAAAGAAAATATGCAAATATTGGTGATGTAATTGTTTGTTCTGTAAAAAATGCAACACCCGGCGGAGTGGTAAAAAAGGGCGAAGTAGTGAGAGCTGTTGTAGTTCGCTCTGTTAAGGGGTTGCGCAGAGCCGACGGTTCATATATCAGATTTGATGAGAATGCGGCAGTTATTCTTAGGGATGACGGTAACCCGAGGGGAACACGTATTTTTGGCCCGGTAGCCAGGGAATTAAGGGAAAAGGATTACATGAAAATTAACTCACTGGCTCCGGAAGTTCTTTAAAATTATAAATGCCCGGTTTTTACACTGTTAGTTTCGGATTGCTTGAAAAACGATGGTGTAAATTAGCATCTGTAAAGTGTAAAAGCTTATCAAGAGGGGAGGCACAGGAATGAAAAACAAGGTTCATGTAAAAAAGGGTGATACAGTATATATACTCAGTGGCAAAGACAGGGGCAAAAAGGGCAAGGTGTTAAGTGTTTTACCATCAAAGCGTATGGTTGTTGTTGAGGGTATAAACATGGTAAAAAAGCATATGAAGCCCAGAAGCCAGATGCAGCAAGGTGGTATTATTAATCGGGAAGCTCCTGTATATGCAGACAAAGTTATGCTGGTATGTGGAAAATGTGGTGCACCGACCAAAACGGGAAAGAAATTCCTGGTAAACGGTTCAAAAGCAAGGTTCTGCAAAAAATGCGGAGAAGTAATTGACATATTGAAGGATGCCAGGGATTAAATTGAAAGGAGGTTAGCCGACGATGCCAAGATTGTTGGATAAATATAAAGATTATGTTGTTCCGGCATTGCAGGATAAATTTAAATACAAGAGCCCAATGCAGACACCAAAGCTTGTTAAAGTGGTGTTAAACATGGGTGTTGGTGATGTAAAGGATAATCCAAAAGCATTGGAATCAGCCGTTAACGAGATGGCAATAATTTCAGGGCAAAAACCGGTTGTTACTAAAGCGAAAAAATCCGTTGCCAATTTTAAAGTGCGTACGGGTATGAATATTGGCTGCAAGGTAACACTGCGCGGCAACAGAATGTATGAGTTTGTGGATAAGCTGTTTAATGTGGCTCTTCCAAGAGTTCGCGACTTTAGAGGGATTAATTCCGATTCTTTTGACGGACGGGGCAATTTCTCAATGGGTATTAAAGAACAGCTGATCTTTCCTGAAATTAATATTGATAAAATTGAAAAGGTGCGCGGAATGGACATAACTTTTGTCACCACCGCCATAACCGATGAAGAAGCGAAAGAATTGCTGGCACTCCTCGGAATGCCATTCAGCCGCTAAAGGAGGTATATAGTTTGGCAAAAAAATCTTTGATTCATAAGCAAAAATTAAAGCCTAAATATTCAGCACGGTACTACAATCGGTGCAAAATATGCGGCAGGCCTCATGCATATATGAGAAAGTTCGGTGTTTGCCGCTTGTGTTTCAGACAACTGGCTTACAAGGGTCAGATACCTGGTGTCAGAAAAGCCAGTTGGTAAAAGTACCGAAAGGAGGTCGTAACCATGAATGCAACCGACGTAATTGCGGATATGCTTACAAGAATAAGGAATGCCGCAAGCGCAAAGCATGATACTGTTGACATTCCTGCATCAAATTTAAAAAGAAGAATAGCTGAAATTCTTTTTGAGGAAGGATATATTAAAGGTTTTTCTGAAATTAATGACAAAAAGCAGGGTGTCATTCGCATTACGCTGAAATACACTGAAAATAAGAGGAATGTAATTTCAGGAATTAAAAGAATTTCAAAGCCGGGACTCAGAGTTTATGCCGACAAGGATGAGCTTCCGAAAGTATTGGGAGGCTTAGGGATTGCAATTATTTCAACATCAAAAGGTGTCATGACGGACAGAGCGGCCAGAAAAGCAGGTGTTGGCGGGGAAGTCCTCGCTTTCGTCTGGTAGTCATAACATAATATTGTTTTTATTATGTCTTTGTACCTTTTATAAAAGGTGACAGGGGCAGGAATATTACGGCGGTCGAGTCGACCACGCGTGCTTTCATAAGTTTTTGTGACAGCTTACTGCATAACGGGAATCATGAGCTATTCAAAAAGATGAAAGCAAAGGAAAAAATGTTCTGAAAAGGATGGAATAATGAATTCCGTCTTCAATATAAGAGCGGAGGTGCAAAATAATGTCCCGTATAGGAAAATTACCGGTGGCTATACCCGCTGGTGTTGATGTAAAGTTAAACGGACAGGAAGTTACTGTTAAAGGTCCTAAAGGAACACTCACTCAGAAATTTCACCCTGATATGGTTATTGAACGGGAAGGAGATGCCATAGTTGTCAAAAGGCCGTCTGACCTGAAAAAGCATAAAGCGCTTCATGGGCTGACCCGATCATTGATAAACAATATGGTTATCGGTGTAACTGAGGGTTACTCAAAGACACTGGAGATTAACGGTGTAGGGTACAGGGCGCAAAAACAGGGCAAAAAGCTTATTTTAACGCTTGGTTTCTCTCACCCGGTTGAAATTGAAGAGCCTGAAGGAATAACGATCGAAGTTCAGGCACAGAACCAGATTATTGTTAAAGGAACTGACAAACAGGCAGTTGGTGAAGTTGCCGCAAAGATCAGGGAAAAGAGACCGCCTGAGCCATATAAGGGTAAAGGGATTAAATACGCCAATGAGGTTATTCTGAGAAAAGAAGGAAAGACTGGAGTTAAGAAGTGAAAGGAGTGAGTGGTTAATGATAAAATTACAGAAAAGAAACAAAATCAGGGCAAGAAAGCATGCCAGAGTTCGCAGAAAAATTATGGGCACGGCGGAAAGGCCCAGGTTGAATGTTTTCAGAAGCACAAGACATATCTACGCACAGATTATAGATGATGTAACGGACAATACTTTAGTTGCGGCATCCACTTTGGATGAGGCTGTAAAAGGCAAGTTAAGCTATTACGGAAACAAGACCGCAGCCCGGGAAGTTGGAAAACTGGTTGGCGCAAAAGCCATTGAAAAGGGAATAAAAAGAGTCGTATTTGACAGAGGTGGATACCTCTATCACGGTAGAGTTAAGGAACTGGCGGAAGGTGCAAGAGAAGCCGGTCTGGAATTCTAACAGTTGGGACAAAGGAGGGGAGTCACTTGCTGAATATTGATGCCAGCACATTGGACCTGAAAGAAAAGGTTGTTCATATCGGACGTGTTGCCAAGGTTGTTAAAGGTGGACGCAATTTCCGCTTCAGCGCACTGGTTGTTATAGGGGACGGCAACGGCTATGTGGGAGTCGGAACAGGAAAAGCAGCAGAAGTGCCTGATGCAATCCGCAAGGGGATAGACGATGCCAAAAAGAATTTAATAAAGGTTCCGCTTGTAGGAACAACAATTCCTCATGAAGCATTGGGAGTTTACGGTGCAGGCAAGGTTTTACTGAAACCGGCCGAGGAAGGAACCGGTGTTATTGCCGGAGGTCCCGTGCGTGCTGTTCTTGAGCTTGCGGGTGTTCGTGATATCAGAACAAAATCCCTGGGTTCAAATAACCCAACCAACATGGTACGCGCTACAGTTGAAGGTCTTTTACAACTGCGTACTGTTGAGGAATATGCGAAGCTTAGAGGAAAAACAGCGGAAGAAATCTTGGGATAGGAGGATTTTTCCATGGGTAACTTGAAAATAACTCTAGTTAAGAGTACTATAAAATCAAAAAAAGACCAGAAAGCAACGGTTGAAGCCTTGGGTCTTCGAAAAGTCGGGCACTCCGTGACTCAGAAGGATAATCCTCAAATTCGCGGAATGATAAATAAAATATCACATCTTGTTGAAGTGGAAGAAATATAGGGGAGGTGAAAACCCATGAAACTGTCAGAATTAAGACCGGGAGCTCCGAAGAAACTGCCATTCAGAAAAGGAAGAGGACATGGTTCAGGAAACGGGAAAACAGCAGGAAGAGGACATAAGGGACAGAAATCCCGTTCCGGAGGCGGTGTAAGACTTGGCTTTGAAGGCGGACAGATGCCTCTTTACAGACGGGTTCCCAAAAGAGGTTTTAACAATATATTTGCAAAAACCTATACTGAAGTAAAACTTTCTGACCTTGAGGTTTTTGATAATGGTACGGTAGTTAATGCCGAACTCCTTAAAGATAGAGGAATAATAAAAAAAGTAAACGACGGTATTGTAATACTGGGTAGTGGTGAATTGTCCAAGAGTCTCACCATACAAGCCGCCAGGGTTACAAAGTCGGCCCAGGACAAAATTGAAGCTGCGGGAGGAAAGGTAGAGGTGGTATAGTTATGGGAAATAACATGGTGGCATCCATAAGAAATGCATGGAAAATCCCGGATCTGCGAAAGAAGATGCTAATGACTATCCTGATGTTGTTAATATACCGGATAGGAACTCATATTCCGGTTCCGGGGCTAAGCGCTACTGTATTGGCTGAATTGGGCCGAAGCGGTAGTTCGCTGTTTGGGTTTTTGAATATTATTTCCGGTGGAGCCTTTAATAATGCAAGTATTTTTGCCATGTCAATTGGTCCATATATTACAGCCTCAATTATTATACAGTTACTAACCATTGCAATCCCGAAGCTGGAACAGCTTTCCAAGGAAGGAGAGCACGGCAGGAAAATCCTGGCCGAATGGACCCGATATGGAGCCGTTATTCTTGGGTTTATCCAGGCGTCAGCTCTCTATTCAGGAGTAATAAGAGGTGCGGTTACCAACAGAAGTTTTTTGTCCTTTATCACCATCACATTGACGTTTACCGCCGGGACCGCGTTTTTGATGTGGCTTGGGGAGCAGATTAATGAGTATGGAATCGGTAACGGAATATCACTTTTGATTTTTGCAGGTATTATAAGCAGGGGACCCGATGGCGCCGCCATATTAATTGGCTACCTTGTAAGCGGGACTTTTGGCGAAGGTGTTATTGGATATATTGTACTTATTTTAATTTTGCTGGTCTTTGTTGCAATGATCGCCCTTGTCATTTTTGTGCAGGAAGCGGAAAGAAGAATTCCCGTGCAATACGCAAAGAGGGTAGTAGGCCGCAAAATGTACGGTGGACAAAGTACTCATATTCCCATTAAAGTGAATGTATCGGGAGTTATGCCAATAATATTCGCCATGTCAATAATGACGTTCCCGCCGACTATCATAAACTTGATATGGGGAAACAAGGAAACCGGCCCGTTTTTAACATATTTGAAAAACATTCAGGATAAACCGTGGTTTGCGTTGTCCTATGCTTTACTGGTTATGTTTTTCACATTTTTCAATTCAATGATAGCCTTTAACCCGGTAGAGCTTGCCAATAATATCAGAAAAAACGGCGGATTTGTACCTGGAATCCGTCCCGGGAAACCAACTTCGGACTATATTTCCAGGGTGCTGAACAGAATAACCTGGTTCGGGGCGTTGTTCCTTGCATTGGTTACCATAATGCCAAGCCTGTTGCAGACCTTTACGAATATTTCAAACGTATGGTTCGGAGGCACATCTCTCCTCATTATGGTTAGTGTGGCCCTTGAAACAGTGAAGCAAATTGAGTCCCAGATGCTTATGAGGCATTATAAGGGATTTTTGGAGTAAACAACTCAGGCAGGAATATACTCTGCTTCAACCAAAATGTGTTGGTTACCAATTATCTTAATAAAGCGGA
This sequence comes from Clostridiaceae bacterium, assembly GCA_012727625.1. Classification (GTDB taxonomy): domain Bacteria; phylum Bacillota; class Clostridia; order DSM-8532; family DSM-8532; genus JAAYGP01. Next base: position 2,572 of record JAAYGP010000307.1, on the reverse strand, counting down.
GAGAGGTTTCGGGAGATTCATCCTGAGCCTCGCATCTTGCCTTTGAAAGGCGGGTGTTATGCAGATGAAAATTGTTTTACTCGGAGCTCCGGGTGCCGGAAAGGGCACACAGGCTGAAAATTTAACGTGTATGCTTTCCATACCGCATATTTCAACGGGAGACATTTTCCGTGAAAATATACGGAACGGAACGAAGCTTGGGCTTGAGGCAAAAAGCTACATGGATAAGGGATTGCTTGTGCCGGACGAGTTAACTGTAAATATTGTTAAGGAAAGACTAAAAAAAGATGATTGCAAAAACGGATTTCTCCTGGACGGCTTTCCAAGAACAATATCCCAGGCCGAAAGCCTTGACGCGGTTCTTGACAGCATTGGCACGAAGCTGGATGCGGTTATAAACCTGGATGTCACCGACGATGTGATTGTTAAAAGGATGGCAGGCCGCAGGATTTGCCAGAATTGCGGAAAGAGCTACCACGTCGTCAATCATCCGCCGAAAGTTGAGGGGATATGTGACGATTGCGGCAGCAAACTGATACTTCGTGATGATGACAAAGAGGAAACTGTCCTGAAAAGGCTCAGGGAATATAAAGAAAAGACATTGCCGTTGATAGACTATTACGAAAAGAAAGGGATACTGTTCCACTTCGACGGTGCAAAAGGGATCATGGAAACCACCGATGAAATTATTGCAAAACTAAAAGCCGCCGGGGTGGGTATATGATTACTGTAAAATCGGAACGTGAGCTTGATCTGATGCGAAAAGCAGGGCATATTGTTATGCTGGCTCACGAAAGGATAAAAGAAATAATAGCGCCGGGTGTTACGACCAACGATTTAAACAGGGTAGCTGAGGAAGTTATTCTGAAAAACGGAGCTGTTCCTTCATTTAAAGGAGTACCCTGCCCCTACGGCGGGATAGACTTCCCGGCAAGCATTTGCGCGTCGGTGAACAATGAAGTGATTCATGGTATTCCGAATAACGCGCGGCTTAAGGACGGGGACATTGTAAGCATCGATATAGGAGCAATGTTTCAAGGATACCATGGGGATGCGGCACGGACATATGAAGTTGGAAAAGTGTCCGATGAAGCCCGCAGATTAATTGAGGTTACCCGGGAAAGCTTCTATAAAGGCCTTGAAATGGTCAGGGAAAACATGCGAATAATAGACATATCAAGGGCAATACAGAAATATGTTGAAAAACACAGTTTTTCAGTTGTAAGGGATTTTGTAGGACACGGAATAGGCACAGAAATGCATGAGGAGCCCCAGATTCCCAATTTTGCCACCCGGGAGCGGGGGCCAAGGCTCGTTAAAGGTATGACTTTAGCAATTGAACCTATGGTGAATCAGGGTAGCTGGAAAGTGAAAGTATTAAAAAACAACTGGACGGTTGTTACGTCTGACGGAAAATTATCAGCACACTACGAAAATACGGTGGCAGTTACCAGCAATGAACCGGAAATACTGACAAGATGATAGAAATTTTGGGTAGAATCTTGAAATGTATTAATATTTCTTATAAAATTAGAAGATAGGCTTTAAAAGGATGGTATAAAAATGCGTTGCTTGGATCCTGTTATTGGCAGGGTAGCGATATCAAAGGCTGGCAGGGACAAGGGAAGACTTTTGATGGTTGTTAAAATACTTGATGAGGATTTTGTACTGGCTGCCGATGGTGATTTGCGCAAACTGGAGAAACCAAAGAAAAAACGAATTAAGCATTTGAGATATACCGATTTTGTAGTTGAAAGTATTGCTGTTAAAATAGAAAATGGCGAAAAGGTTTTAAACTCAGAGATTCGAGACGCCATAAGAGAAATAGAGATAATGCTTAAAACTCGGAAAGAATAAGGAGGGTGTAAGTTTGTCAAAAGAAGATGTCATTGAGGTTGAAGGAAAAGTGTTGGAAGCAATGCCGAATGCCATGTTTAAAGTTGAGCTTGAAAACGGACATCAGATTATTGCCCACATATCCGGTAAACTGAGAATGAATTATATCCGTATTCTGCCAGGTGATAAGGTTACGGTTGAAATGTCACCCTATGATCTTACCCGTGGACGCATTACTTGGAGAGGAAAATAAACACAGAACAGGAGGGGTAAAGATGAAAGTAAAACCTTCAGTAAAGAAAATTTGTGAAAAGTGTAAAATTATACGCAGAAAAGGGAGAGTTATGGTTATTTGTAACAATCCCAAACATAAACAACGCCAGGGTTAAATAAAAATCAGCGTCAGAGGTTCCGAAAACCTCCGGAGCCGATCGAAAACCAAGATTCAATGGTTGCGGCTGAACAAATTTTAATTTGTTAACCAGAGGATCTTTAATTATAAATTTATTTCCCGGAACACGGGAAACTTTATGGAGAAAGGCGACACTATTCGTTATTTGCGGATGGGTTGCCGGTTAAAGGTTTGTGATTTTTATTTTGAAAAATCGTTTAATGTATTGCCAGATTGTTGTAAACAGCTTCAGGCAAAACAGAGGCATGAAAAATAGGTGACTTTCAGGTCAAGTGTTTAAAATTTTGTTTTACTTTCGGAGGTGTATGACATTGGCTCGTATTG
>JAAYGP010000306.1 GCA_012727625.1 Clostridiaceae bacterium | reverse complement strand
TCCCTGCAATTCAACAAAAGGTCGGGGGGTGCAAAAGAATGAACAACATAGTCCTTAGCCTTTACAGATCGACAATAAACATGGCGATACCTATTTTGCTGGTAGCTTTGGGAGGTACAATAACCCACCATGCCGGCATAATCAATGTTGCAATGGAAGGATTAATGCTTGCTGCAGCGTTTTCAGCAGTAGTGTTTTCATATATTTCGGGAAGCGCCCTGGCAGGAGTTTTGGCTGCCATTGTTACGGCAGTTGCATTCTCACTGTTTTATTCACTTTTTGTTACGACACTTAAAACGAACAACTTTGCAATAGGCTTTGCCATGAACATCTTTATAAGCTCTTTCACACTATATTTATCCCGTATTATGTTTCCGGGGGAAAATGCTTTTAACTCCCCCAAAATTGCTGCCATTCCCAGGTTGTCATTAAATTTCGGAGTAAAAATATTAAATGAATTGTTTTCAAATTTCAGCATACTTGTATATATTACCATATTTCTTGTATTTGCGGTTTCCTACATAGTATACAAAACACCTTTCGGTTTGTGGCTCAGGGCTGCGGGCAGCCAACCCGACGCACTGAACAAGGCCGGGAAAAAGGTTAATGTGATTCAATACACTGCAAGCGTTCTTACGGGGGTGTTGTGCGGTCTTGCAGGAGCTCAGCTTTCCCTGTCCAATGTAGTACTGTTTTCCAAAGATATGAGCGGCGGAAGAGGTTTTATAGCGTTGGCGATTATACTAATCGCCAACGGAAAACCATCCACAACATTGTTTCTTGCTTTGTTTTTCGGCCTCCTTGACAGCCTTGCCATTCAATTGCAATCGACTAATATTCCGGCGCAGTTTTTGTTTATGTTGCCATATCTGATGTCAATAATAACACTGATTATAATGAGCATAAGCAAGACCAGGAAAGCGGATAGGAGGCTGAGCCCGTAAATAAAGCGGTTCATATACTTCCTCCTATATATATAAACTTTGCCCGATCTGATAAAGGCAGGCTCTTTCATGGGCTTGCCATATTTTTATTCTTTCTTCCTGCTTACAGACAAATAATTGTTGTTTGGAGGTCCCATGCAGCTATAAGATACTGTTTACAGGTTCCATTAAAAAAATTGTGCAATAGCAACAACAAGAGTTTCATATGCAAGAGCTGGTAAGTTAAAGCTCAGGCAGGCCGAAACTCGCAAAAATGCATATGGAAATAATAATGTATGTCGCATTTTTGCTCAAGCAGTCGGCTTGCTATTCCTCGCTTCACCTAATACACCTCTGAGCTACATTACGCTAAAGTTTCTTTCTGTTGCACAATATCTTCTTTCAGAACCTGTGAACATAACACTCAAAAGAATACGGGACTGTATTTACAAAACAAAAGCATTAATATATAATTAGGGAAAACGTTTTCTTAAAGGAGTAATAATAAATGAACAAGCACGCTGTTTCTCATATACCCGATTCAAACTATGCTTTTGCCCTTTCTGAAAATCATATATGTATCAGGCTTAGAGCCGCAAAAGGAGATATAAAAAGGTGTGTGCTGTTTTATGGTGACAGGTATTACCCAAAGCCCAGGATAAAAATGGCCGCTATTGAGATGAATGTTGTTGCAAGCGACGAGCTTTTTGATTATTTCGAGGTTGATTTTGAAACTGAGTATCCCAGGCTTTCATATTACTTCTGGTTAACAGACGGGACAGAAGATTGCTGTTATCTTCCCGGGAAATTTACAAAAAGCCCGCAAGTAAACCGGATGGGATATTTTATTATGCCATATATCAGGCGGGAGGATGTCGCACTTGTTCCCGAATGGGCCAAAAACGCGGTTATATATCAGATCTTTCCCGACAGTTTTGCAACGTCTTACAGGAATATCAGTTTAAGGAGCGATATAAAATATACGCCCGACGGGCAAAAATCAGAAGCACGGCTTGGAGGAACCATAAAAGGTATAACTGAAAATATTGATTATCTTACAGACCTGGGTGTTGATTGCATTTATTTGAATCCCATATTTTCCGCCGAATCATATCATAAATATGACACAATTGACTATTACTCAATAGACCCCTGCCTTGGAACCATGGATGATTTTAAGATAATGGTAAAAACTTGCCACAAAAACGGAATACGGGTTATTCTGGATGGAGTGTTTAATCATTGCGGGTGGAAATTTTTTGCGTTTCGTGATGTATGCGAAAACGGCCCTGCTTCCAGATATAAAGACTGGTTTTATAAAATAGAGTTTCCTGTCAACACTGAGAATATAAACTATGCTGCATTTGCCTATGTACATAAAATGCCAAAGCTGAACACCGGGAATCCTGAGGTAATTAAATATTTTTGTGATGTGGGGAGATTCTGGATAAAAGAATGTGATATTGACGGGTGGCGTCTTGATGTGGCTGATGAAGTGAACCATGGCTTTTGGAGAGAGTTCAGAAAAGCCGTAAAAGAGGAAAAGCCGGATGTTTTCCTGATAGGTGAAATATGGGAGGATGCATCTCAATGGCTTAACGGTGATCAGTTTGATTCAGTCATGAACTACAGGTTTACGGAAATATGCAAATCCTTTTTTGCGTTTAATGATATAAGCGTGGACGAATTTGACAACAGACTCGGGTTCATGCTGATGCGCTATAAAAGGCAGATTTCGCTTGTCCAGATGAATCTGCTGGATTCCCACGATGTTCCGCGGTTTTTGTACTATTGCGGTGAAGACGCAAGGAAACTGAAGCTTGCAGTCTTGTTTTTAATGACCTACGCAGGTATACCGTCGGTTTTTGCAGGCGATGAAAAAGGCATATCAGGCTTTCTGGATACAGAATACCGTTCGCAGATGATATGGAAGGACACTCCTTTCACTCTTGAGCTGTTTAATCATTATAAAAAGTTAATATCAATAAGGAAAAAGTATATTGATATATTTACCGGGGGTGTAAAGACCATATATAAAGACAATGCAAAGGGAATATATTGCTTTTCACGCTTTTCAGAAACAGAGGAGATTGTTGTGGTTCTGAATAACAGTGAATTCAGGCAAACAGTAAGTCTTCCCTTAAAAAACTTAGATAAAGGTTGTATTGATCTTCTGACTAAAAACACATTTAAATGTGATTCAGGAAGTTCAGCGCTAACTCTGGAACCTCTTGAAGGGGCTGTTTTGAAAGCCTTTAGGGACAGCTGAAACAAGCCTTTGCCAAAAAGTTCCTTTGAATATTTCTCAAGGTTCATATTAATGGAACATATGGACCTGAAGATTCACGGGCAATTAATGAAGGAGTTAAAAGCTCATTTTTCACTGAGTCGTTATTACCGGCCAGTTTTGCGATCAATAACCGGGTTGATCTTGCGCCAAGCTCAAAAACATCTATGTCAATAGTGCTCAGCCTGGGTGATGTGTAGGGCGCAAAAGGGTAATTGTCAAAGGTTATAAGCGCAATATCCGATGGAATTTTGATTTGTTTTTCCTGTAAAGTTTTCAATGCTTCAAAGGCAATAAAATTATCAGAGCACACAATACCATCGGGTGGATTTTTTAAACCAAGCAAATCCTCAACAATTCCCGGTATTTTCTTATTGTCTCCCTGGGTTTCCCTCACATATTGCTCCGGCACTTCAAGCCCCATTGATTTGTAACATTTTTTATATCCGCCATACCGTATTTTACATATAAACAGGTCAAGCCAATCCCCGATATACGCAATCCTTGAACGTCCTGTTTTAAACAGATGCTCTGTTGCAATTTCACCTGCTTTGGCATTATCAATGTCAACCCATTCCGTATCTGTCTCAAAAGGTGGTTTGCCTATAAATACATATGGGAATTCGCGTTTTTCCAGAATATCCGTCAGTCCCTTTTTAAAACCGGGCAGATGGATTAGAAGACCATCGATGCTTTTTTGCAAAATAAGTTTTTCAAGCTCGGAAGGATCTTTTAAAATAGTATTCACATTAATAATTGTAAGTGAATATCCGTTTCTTCTTGACTCTTCCTCAATTCCGCATAAGATTTCATAGATATAAGGATTCCTGAAAGCATCCTCCTTTTTAAGAAGCATAATAAGACCTATACGAAAGGAGCTTTGCCGTACAAGACTCCGGCCAATAATATTGGGATAATAATTAAGCTCTTTCATTATTGCCTTTACTCTTTGCTTTGTTGTTTTTGAAATTGTGGGAGAGTCGTGAATGACTTTTGACACCGTTGAAATTGACACTCCTGCCTTTTTTGCCACATCCTTAATTGTTACTGACATATATACACCCCTGAAATCGATTATTAATGAAGATACCTAAACCGAAACATTGATTATATCATATAGCCTTAAGCTTCCATATTCCATTTGAACCACTGCTGTCCTTATGCTTTCTTTACAAGTTCCGTCGGAACAATATAGTGTGAGCCTGTTTTTTCCCCTTTTATGCTGTCTATAAGGAGTTTTGCCGCATAATAGCCCAAATCCTTTGCGTTTACATCAACCGATGCTATCATCCGGCTGTGGTACATTCCGACAGGTGTGTTGTTAAAACCTGTAACCACAATATCGGGGATATTTTTCTCATTAAGTACCTTAATCACACCAAGAGCCTGCATATCATCACTGGTAACTATGGCCGTGGGTTTGTTGATATTAAAGTCCGGTGATGAAAGCATTGTCCGCATGCATTCATATCCGAATTCTTCGGAAAAATCACCATTGCTGAAGACAATTGAATCGCTTATGCTAAAACCGTATACTGACATTGCTCTTTTATAGCCATCAAACCTGTCCTTGGAAACATTATGGCCAGGGGGACCTCCAATAAAAGAAATTTTACTGTGCCCCTTCGTTATAAGATAAACGGTAACCTGGTAAGTTGCCTGAAAATTGTCGTTATCAACCCACATCACACTGTCCGTATCGTCAGGCCTTCCTATGACTGAAAAAGGAAATTCCTGCCTTTTTAAATAATATATACACTTATCATCTGTCCTTGAAGTAAAGAGAATAATACCGTCTACTCTTCTGCTTGAAACGAAACGCATGGCAGTATTAAGATCCTCATCTTCATTTTTATTGCAGGAAAACATAACATCATAACCATTGGCCTGGGCATAGATTGATATTCCCACCATGGCCTGTATAAAAAAAGGATTGCGGGTAAGGGTTTGCGATTCGGTATTCAGAATAAGGCCTACTGTTTTTGTTGAGTTTCTCGCCAGGCTGCGGGCAACTGAGTTTGGAAAATAATTAAGCTCTTTTATCGCTTTCCTCACGCGTTCCTTTGTTTCCGCACTAATCCTCGGGCTGTCCGAAAGAACACGTGAAACAGTTGAGGCAGAAACTCCTGCGGCCCTGGCAACGTCGTTCAATGTAACGCTCATATAACTACCTTTCCTAATAATCAGCTTAATTTAAAAAGGAGCTACCCTGCGGCAACAAAACAGCAATATGTGCAGGAGCGTTTGTAAATCAAATGTACAAACGCTTGCACAGTAATTATTTTATTATTTAATCCCGGCTTTGTCAACAGATTTATCTGCCTTAAGCTTAAACCCCCGGCAAATTCGTTACTGTTCACACCCTGATTCCCCTGATTCAATTACTTAACAGGTCAGATATTGTGCAATAGCGGTAACAAGAGCCTCATTACGCTGAAGTTTTCTTTTATTGCACAATATCCCGGCAAAGAACAAATTGCAACGCAACAGGCTGAAAATCATAGTTTTACCCGTCAAATGAAAGGTATCTCAATTACAGCGGGCACAAATTCATATCTTCAAAATTTATACAATCTGCATTGACAATAATTAAGGAAAACGTTATACTAAATATATATAATGCGCAAGCGCTTGCTTATCACCCGGGGATCGGCTTAATTCAACAAGGTTGAATACCCTCACTTTACAGGTGATGCCAAAGGGTATAAATTGATCATTTTTTTGGACTATTTTTAAGGAGGAAAATTCTATGAAAAAGTGTCGTATTTTTTCCCTGGTTATTGCAGTTCTAATGTTGGCATCCATCATGTCTGCGTGCGACAAGCCGGCTTCTTCTGATACTCAGCAAACAACAATTTCCGACAATAAGACAGAATCTCAGGAAAAAGAACCCATTACTCTGAAAGTATGGGAATCTGACGGTCCTGAAAAAGTTTTCATCGAGGAGATGGCCAAATCCTACATGGCGGAGAACCCGCATGTTACCATTGTATTATCCCGTGGCTTTCCGTACCCACTATGGCAAGAATAATGCTAATTATTGTCAACTTATGGCTGGGCTTTCCGTATTTCATGCTCATGATAACAGGAATTTTAACATCAATGCCGCAGGATATATATGAAGCGGCAAAAATCGACGGGGCATCCAAATCACAGCAGTTCAGGTTCATTACATTTCCCCTGCTGATGTACCAGACCGTACCCCTGATGATTATGAACTTTTCATATAACATAAACAATTTTGGAGGCGTATACTTCCTTACAAACGGCAACCCGCCAGACAGTATAACAACACAATCATTTGCCGGCACGACAGACACTTTAATCACATGGATGTATAAGCTGACTTTGGATCAACGCCTTTACAACAAGGCATCAGTTGTGGCGATAATAATGTTTTTAATTATTGCGCCCTTTGCACTTTACAATTTTTCAAGGACAAAATCGTTTAAGGATGGTGAACTGTGATGAAGAAAATCGTGAATACCATCAGATATTTCTTTATCTATCTGGTTCTCATCGCGCTTTCACTAATAGTGATATATCCGATTGCCTTTGCAATAAGTGGAGCTTTTAGCCGGGGAAAATCACTTGCTTCAATGAACGTTCTTCCAATACCCAATAACCCGACTACAGACAATTTTACAAGATTATTTACAAAAACCAATTATTTAAACTGGTATAAAAACTCGTTTATTATTGCGTCCCTTAATACGGTTTTTACAATAATAATAGTAATGATTACCGCCTATGTATTCTCAAGATTCAAATTTCGTTTTAAGAAAGCAGCATTAATGAGCTTTTTAATTCTGCAAATGTTCCCAAGTGCAATCGGCATGATTGCCATTTATGTTATATTAAACAGCATAGGTCTTCTGGATAATTTAATGGGCCTTGTTCTTGTCTACACGGCAGGCAATATTCCATATAATACCTGGCTTTTGAAAGGATACTACGACACAATTCCCAGAAGCATAGACGAGGCTGCTAAAGTGGATGGCGCAGGAAATTTTGCCACGTTTTTCAGGATTATTATGCCAAATACACTGCCAATGATTGCATTTTTAAGTGTAACAAGTTTTGTGGGACCGTGGATGGATTTTATTCTTCCCAGGTTCATTTTAAGAAGTGACAAAAACAAAACACTGGCAGTCGGGTTGTTTGAAATGATTAACGACCGTTCCAATGATAATTTCACCCAGTTTGCGGCAGGCGCCCTTTTGATATCTGTTCCTTTTGTAATTCTCTTTGTTATAAACCAGAAATATCTTGTGAAGATTATGTCAACAGCAGGAGCAGTTAAGGAATGAGCCCGGTCCGGGAGTTTAAATCATCGAGGCTTTAAGGAGGAGTTATTATATATGTCCAGAATTATAAAAAGCAAATTGTTATTTATAATAACAATTATGTTAAGTGTGACCTTTTGTGCATGCGGCGGGGAAAAAACAGGAAAATCCGTTTATGAACTGGGAGAATCCAGGCAGAATGCAAAAGGTAACAGGCAGGGAGTATATTATGAGATTTTTGTCCGGGCATTTGCCGATTCTGACGGAGACGGAATCGGAGACTTAAATGGTCTTATTTCAAAGCTGGATTATCTGTATGACAACAATCCCAAAACCACGAGTGATCTTGGAGTTACAGGGATATGGCTTATGCCGGTTAATGAAACCGTTTCATATCACGGATACGACATTACCGATTACTATAAAATAAATCCTGAATACGGAACAATGGAGGATTTCGAACGTTTTATCGAAGAGGCCCATAAAAGAGGCATATCAGTAATTATGGATCTTGTTCTTAACCATACAAGCGACAGGCACGAATGGTTCATCAATTCCGTAGATCCCAACAGCCCGTATCGTGACTGGTATCTTTGGGTGGATGAAGATACGGATAAATATAATATCAAGGCAAATGTATGGGGACATCCCGTTTGGAATAAAGTGAACGATTCATATTACTATGGTCTGTTTTGGAGTGGCATGCCGGACTTGAACTACAATAATCCGGACGTGCGGCAGGAGGCCAAAAACATCGCCGGCTTCTGGCTGGACAAGGGAGTGGATGGTTTCAGGCTTGATGCTGTCCCTTATCTTTTTGACACTACGGAGGTACCTTTTGGTGAAAGCGGATTGAAAAAGACTGTAGCCTGGTGGAGTGAATTTAAGGAATACTGTCATAAAAAAAAACCGGGATGTATTATTATCGGTGAAGTGTTAAATGATAACCCGGGCACCCGTGCTTCCTATCTTCCGTCTTTGGATTCAACGTTTCATATAGGACTTGGAGCGCAAATTGCAAATGCGGTTAAGACAGGTGTGAGCAAAAACAATTTTCTGGTTAACTACATATCAAATAATTATGCGAAATACAGGGAAGCCAACCCGGATTACGTTGATTCCCCGATGTTGACAAACCATGATCAGAACAGGATTATGGGACTGGTTGGCGGAAAACATGAGCTTATGAAAGTTGCGGCAAGTATTTACCTTACGCTTGAGGGGATTCCTTTCATATATTACGGTGAGGAAATAGGCATGTTCGGAGCCAAACCGGATGAGGATATCAGGCTTCCGTTCGTATGGGGAGAGAATGATCCGGCTCAGACAAGCTGGAGGGAATCAAAATACAAGGACGCAGTTATACCTGTATCAGAGCAGGAAAAGGATAAGGATTCACTTCTTACGCATTATAAACGAATAATAAGGGTCAGAAATGAAAACGAAGCACTTTATGCCGGAAAATTCAGGGGAATTGATTCTGACAATGATTCCGTACTTGCCTATATGATGGAATCTGAAAACCAGTCTGCAATAGTTTTGCATAACCTGTCCCGGGAGAGTCAAGGCGTTGAGGTTGACATAAAAGAGTATACACTGAAATTCTGTCAGACAAAAGACGGATTTGAGGTTAATGACGGAACAATTAACATTCCGCCTCTAAGCACTGTTATCTTTGTAAAAGACTTTTAGTGCATATCGGCTGCTCTGTTTAAAACTTAACAGCCTGTTGAGCAAGCATATATATCGGTGTGCTGATTTGACGGAAAAATTGGATAAATGAATTTCATTTTAATCAGATTAGGAGGATACAAATGGGTAAACTGCCACAAGTAGCATATTTCTGCATGGAATATGGAATAAAAAGCGATGTAAAGCTGTATGCCGGCGGATTGGGGATTCTTGCCGGTGATTATATGAAAGAAGCCTGCGACAACAATTACCCTGTTATCGGAATAGGAATCAAGTGGAAACAGGGTTATGGCAAGCAATACATAGATAAAAAAACCGGCCGCCCCTACGATGCCTATTTTAACAGAACATACGATTTTTTAAAGGATACGGGAATAACAGTCAAAGTAAATATATGCAAAAGGGATGTTTTGGTGAAAGTCTGGCAATATGATGCCCATGGTGTGAATAATCTTTATCTTCTTGATACCGATATTGACGGAAATGACGGTGAGGCCAGATGGATAACGGGACAGCTGTATGGCTGGTTTGGGGAAGAGCGGGTGGCCCAGGAAATGGTACTGGGTATTGGCGGTGTCAGGGCAATCAGAGCCCTTGGCCTTAAACCGGAAGTTTATCATTTTAACGAAGGACACGCGTTATTCGCGGGGTTTGAACTGATTAAAGAGAAAATGGGCAGGGGCGAGAGCTTTCACAGGGCATGGGAGAGAACCCGGGAAGAAGTTGTATTTACAACCCATACGCCTGTGATACAGGGTAATGAATCGCACCCCATTGATCGGTTGATCTATATGGGAGCAAACCTTAATCTCAACAAAAGACAGTTAAGGGAAATCGGAGGTTCACCTTTTAATATGACAGTGGGCGCGTTAAGACTTTCAAGGAAATCCAATGCTGTTTCCAGTCTTCATATGGAAACTGCAAATAAAATGTGGAGGAAAGTTAAAAAAAGAAGCGAGATTATTGGTATAACAAACGCGATTCATATACCCTCATGGGTTGATGAAAAAATCCTTGAAATCGCTGCAAATTATGACGGCGGCAAAAATGCGCAGACTCAGCTTTGGCAGCGCCATATGGCAAACAAGAACAATTTAATTGAGTTTATTGATGACAGATACGGAATCAGGCTGGATCCTGAAGTACTGCTGATCGGTTTTTCCCGGCGGGCAGCTCCGTATAAACGTTCAAACCTTATATTCACCGACAGGGGATTTATTGAGCCGCTGTTAAAAAAGGGAATATTGCAGATTGTTTTTGCCGGCAAGGCTCATCCGTTGGATGATGGTGGTAAGGAAATCATTTCGGATATAGTCGAAATGACAAAACTATACCCGAAAAGTGTTGTTTTCCTTGAAAATTATGATATGGACATTGGCCGTGTTCTTACCACCGGTTCCGACGTGTGGCTGAACAACCCAAGGCGACCTATGGAAGCATCGGGAACTTCAGGTATGAAAGCAGCCATGAACGGGGTGCTTAATGTATCAATACTTGATGGCTGGTGGCCGGAGGCTTGCAGGCATGGAGTAAATGGCTGGCAGTTTGGTGACGGCTACCAGAATGAGAATATTGAAAAATGTGACAAACATGACTTTAAAGCGCTTAAGGAGTGCCTTTCCGGGGAAGTTATTCCAACATATTATGAAAACCGCAAAAAGTGGATTGAAATGATGGTGCAATCAATTAATACCGTGAAAAAACAATTCGGTATGAAAAGAATGCTTGATGAGTATTATGAAAGGCTTTACTCAGGCGATAAATAATATTCAGGTGACCGGCCTCCGCATACAGAAGCGGAGGCTTAAATTTTGAGTGTGTTATTTGTTTACTGCTCACACCCTGATTCAGTCACTTAACAGGACAGATATTGTGCAATAGCGTATACAAGAGCTTCATTCTGTTAAAGTTTCCTCCTGTTGCACAATATTTTTTAACAGAACCTGTGAACAGTAACGCAGGATAAACAAAACAGCAGGAAAATACGTACGGTATATGGTAGAAGAATTTAAGCAGTGATAAAATAAATAACTGGGTAAATAATAATTGGTAAACATTAAGATATAAAGGTTATTCCTCAAACACATAAAAGGCTTGCAAACACTCATGGCTAGCAGATTGGAGGCATGGTTTTGAAACCGTGTGGCACAAAATTGGAAGATTTGCTGAGGGAGCTTCAAAGCGATCCTGAAAAAGGACTGAGTTCCGGAGAAGTTAAGGAGCGGCTTGACAAGTACGGAGAGAACCGGCTTAAAGAGAAAAAGAAAAAAACAAATCTTCAGAGATTTCTTGATCAGTTCAGGGATGTCATGATATTAATTCTGCTTGTGGCTGCGGCCATTTCCTTTATCATTGCCTGTGTTGAAGGTGAAATGTCGGAGTTTTTTGAGCCGATCCTTATTTTATTAATAGTTGTTTTAAACGCGATTCTGGGTGTGGTGCAGGAAAGCAAGGCTGAAAAAGCGCTGGAGGCATTGAAAAGCTTGTCGGCGCCTCACGCAAGGGTATTGCGGGATGGCAGGGAAGAAGTCATTAATGCGGCAAAACTTGTTCCGGGTGATATTATCATACTGGAAGCGGGTGATTTCATTCCGGCTGACGCAAGGCTTATTCTTACTGCCAGTCTGAAATCGGAGGAATCAGCCTTAACTGGTGAATCCGTGCCAACAGAAAAGGACGCGGACGCAATTGTTAAAGAGGATGCTCCCCTGGGGGACCGCCACAATATGGTGTATTCAGGCTGCAGTATAACTTACGGCAGAGGTAGGGCAGTTGTCACCGCCACCGGCATGGACACTGAAATGGGGAAAATTGCCAATCTTCTTGAAAGTGAGGAAGACACAAAAACACCGCTCCAGGATAAGCTTGCCCAGCTTGGCAAATATCTTGGCGCAATTGCGCTTACAGCCTGTGCCATTATATTTGTTATCGGGCTTGTATCCGGCATAAAGATTATGGAGATATTTATGACGGCAGTATCACTTGCGGTTTCCGCAATTCCCGAGGGGCTTCCCGCAATTGTTACCATAGTCCTGTCAATAGGGGTTCAGCGCATGGTAAAGAAAAATGCCATTATCCGCCGCCTCCCCGCAGTTGAAACACTGGGCAGCGCCTCGGTTATATGTTCGGATAAAACCGGGACACTTACCCAAAACCGGATGACCCTTGTGGAAGCATATGCCGACGGCATGAGTGAAACAGAAGAAATAAGCGATAATAACAGTGAAAATATCCGTAAACTTTTGATGTATGGAATGTTGTGCAGTGACGGGATTGTTGAGGCTGCGGGTAAAGACATAAAGTATATTGGAGACCCGACCGAAACCGCAATTGTTTACGGTGCATACCGCAACGGGATAACAAAAGAGGAATACAGCAATAAATACC